>RECR01000035.1 GCA_007693955.1 Gloeocapsa sp. DLM2.Bin57 | reverse complement strand
GGTTGAGGGTTAGGTTCAACTGTAGAAGGATTATCAGTTTCTGGAGTTGCTTCTGCTTCGGGATTAGAATCAACTGTAGGAAGATTATCAGTGATTTGAATAATATCTCCTTCCTTAAGATCCTGAGGTGATTCTGGAGTGGGATCTGGGTTAATAGGATTAGGAATATTTACAGGATCAGAAGCATTCTGAGTGGTTGTTAAAACATTTTTATAGACAAACCAACCCAATCCCCCTAATCCCCCTAATAACAGTAGAGAAAGTAAGGCAACTAATGGCTTAAATGGAGAAGATTTGGTAGTAGTCTGAGGTTGAGCTACTTCTTGAGTTGCTTTAGACTGAAGTAAAGGCTCAATATTTTCTGGGGGAGAAACCAGCTTAACTGGTACAGTAGGCATTTCTCCTAGGGAAAGATCCTCGCTATTATCCTCAGGAGGAATAGTGGGGATAGAGGGTTGAATCTCTGACCAGACTAAATTAGTCGTCTGATCTAGGGGGGTAACTTGACAGTGTAATAAAGCTATAGTAGCGTTATCGTGACCGTTTTTCTCATTAGCCATATTGATTAACTGACTACCAATAGTAGCTAAACTAATACCTTGAGTCAAAGCGGGTAAAATCTTATTTTCCCAATATTGTTCTATGCGATCGTAATCACTCAAACCATCGGAACACAGTAATAATAAACAATCTTCATCGAGAATTAAACGTCTGTGATTGATGTGTAAACCACCAGAAGATGCCATCCCCAAGGCTTGAGTTAATGCTCCTGAGTTAGGATATTGTAGAGCATCTCTATATAGCGAATATCCTAGTCTGACTTCTCGGGAGGCTAAATCATCATCAACCGTAAGTTGATAAGTACCATTTTTAGTAATTAAATAAATCCGCGAATCACCGATATAATGATAGTAAAGTTCATGAGCTTGAGCTACAGTCATCACTAGGGTTGTGCCCATGCGTTGACGTTCTTTTCTTTTTTCTAGATCGTTGCGTTCGCTGATTTTGTCGTTAGCTTCCCGAATGATTCTATCTAATTCCTTGATATTAGCTTCAGGTCGCCATAATTTTTCCTCAAAATTAAGCTGATTTAGTTGTTCTTCGAGAATTTCCACCGCTAATCTAGAGGCTATTTCTCCTCCTTCTTGTCCTCCTAAACCATCACAGACGATCGCCATTGAGGGTTCTTTGACAAAACTTCCCGAGGATGGATAACAATTGTCTTCGTTATGTTCTCGGCTAGGTCCTGCATCTGTGAGAGTGAAAACCTGATAATTACGCTGTTGTTCTTTTCCTAATTTGTAAATAGCTTGGTCTAGAATAGATACTAGTTTTTTAACTCGTTTAATTTGACCTGTTTGTAATTCTGTACATAATTGGGCTAAAAAATCTTTAATTTCCGGAGAACTTTGTTTTACCCATTCTGTCCAGAGATTCCCCAAATCTGCTAATTGTGGTTCTGGTTCTGGATTTAGATCTAATTCTTGTAATTGGATCATCTGTCCTTTGGTTTTTAACAGAGAGGGATTTAAGAGACTCCAGGCTGCTTTTTGACTGAATAAAGGTTGCCACAATGTAGCCATTTGCCACAACCAGTTTAACTGACGTAATCCTGATGCTTCTGACCAAACTTCTGTTAGGGGAGAGAATAACTCCCCATTTTTTAATATAGATTCTTTACTCAGTGGTAAGTAATTATATTCTAATAACCAGATCACCTCACCTAATGGGTTAGGGAGGAGTCCATAGATTTGAGGAAGATGTAACCGATAGGGGAATAATAACAGGTAGGGTGCTATTTCTGCGGGTAGATCTTCTGGTAAATCTGGTATTTGACCTGGTTTGATATCTAAAAATATTCTTGGTTGTTTAACTAAATAGCGATCGCCCACTAGTTCACCGGTTTTAAAACTAGCTGCTGTTGTTCCCATTCCCCACAGATATCGTTTTATGACTGGTGTTCTACATTGAGAACAGAAGTTTTCCGATTCGAGATTAAATACCTGACAATTGGGATTTGTGCATTGAATTTTTGCCCCAGTATTTCTCATTAAACATCCTCCTACTGTTAAGATGACGTCTTGTTTTTTTCAGTTTCTGCACTCTGAGAATGATAATATTCTTGGAGGAGTTTGGGCCAAATTATCAAAAAATAATACCACCAGGATAAAATTAACAAACTAACCCCAAGGGTTAACCAGATTTTTTGACCCAATTGCCAGCTACTGACTATTACTATTATACCAGTTAGAACAATTGACCAAGGTTGACACCACCATGGTTTATATTCCCAGGGATTCATCGTTACTTAATATTTTCCTTCACTAGCAGGATTATCTACTTTTGGTAATCCCATACTATAATTTAGTACTCTAGCATCGAGATTATAGTTTAGTTGTCCATTTTTTAACAATTCACCCAGATAATGTTCTAAATCTGAACCAATTCTGCGCAGATTATATTCTGTCAAATCTTCGCCACTGTAGGATTCTACTAGTTCATTAAATTTTCGATAGACCGCCTGTAGAGATTCTTCTGTCCAATTGAATTCATTATCTGGATCTACGTCTAAGGTCAGAACATTATCGCTTTTTACCAAGTCATTATCTTTTATTTCTGCGGCGAAAATGCGGATATGGCGAGTTGTGGATTTTAGTAACATAGTTTTTTCTATATTTTTTATCAAAAAGCATCGCGATGACTATCGTTTAGTATAGCTCACGATGCTGATTATTTGTATAGCTGATTGTACTTAGGTTTTACTTAGCTGCTTTAATGCAAGCTTCTACTAAAGAGTTTACCTCATGTACATCCTTCCAGCCTAAAATTTCGGTTACTTTTTTCTCGAGATTTTTATAAGTTCTAAAGAATTCGGCAATTTCATCTAAACGATGTTCAGAAATACTAGAGAGAGAGGTTATTTGAGTATAGCGGGGATCTTTGGCTGGTACACAAAGTATTTTCTCATCGCGATCGCCTCCATCGATCATTTCTAGCATTCCGATTGGTCTTGCGGTAATTACGCATCCTGGGAAAGTTGGTTGATCGATAATCACCATACCATCGAGAGGATCGCCGTCATCTGCTAGGGTATTCGGAATAAAGCCATAATCATAGGGATAAGCAACGGAAGAATAGAGGACACGATCCAAGCTAAAGGCGTTTAATTCTTTATCAAACTCGTATTTATTTTTACTTCCACCAGGAATTTCTATTAAAACGTTTACCAAACCTGGTTTAGGTTGAGCTGGAATTAGGGATAAATCCACAAACTTTCTCCAATATAGATTAATCTAGTCAAGCATTCTACACATATTTGGTCTCCTCATCAATCCTTTTCTTGCCAATTCTGTATGGTTGTCTGAGGTAGTCTTTCTAATTCTACGTCTTTGGAGAAATAAGTAGTCGCGAGTATTGGTAGAGTTAGGGTTAATAGTGCGATAATTGTGCCGAATAGTTCTGCCCATCCCTGTTTCGGGTGATGAGAGGGATTGCTCGACGGGCCACTTGATTCCATATGATGTGCTGGTTAGACTTTTGATTAATCTTGATTGTTTATCTTTCTATTGTACTTAATTTTTGGTTGAATAATGTACTAGGCTTAACGAATTTAAATTTTTTTTAACTTTTTTGTGACTCTAGCCAAAGTACTAGTTAACTGATATGATATATATGCTCTCGATTTGTTGAGAGTAAATCATTAACATTTTTGAAACAAAGTATAAGTCTTTGAGTCAATCAGTAGAGATAAATAATTTAGATACCCTAGCACAAGAACTAGCAGCCATTCAGCAAACTAGTTCTAAACGTATAGCCTTGCTAGGTTCGCGTCACGTTCCGATTACTCATCAACACCTTATTGAAATGATGAGTTATGCTTTGGTACTTTCGGGAAATCGTTTACTCACCTCCGGTGCAACCGGGACAAATGCAGCAGCTATCAAAGGAGCAATGCGAGCAGATCCTGGTTTATTAACGGTTATCTTACCCCAAAGCCTGAAAAAACAACCCAAAGAATCCCAAGAGCAATTAAGTCAAGTATTGCATCTGGTAGAAAATCCTGAGAATGATCATTTACCCTTGGGAGAAGCTAGTACTTTATGTAACCGAGAGATTATCTCTCGATGTCAACAATTAATCTGCTTTGCTTTTCATGATAGTCATACTTTGTTACAAACTTGTGCCGAAGCAGAAGAACAACGAAAAGTAGTGACTCTGTTTTATTTTGACTAGATTTATGTGTTGGTATGGCTAGTAATTATTCTTTCGATGTTGTCAGTGATTTTGATAGACAGGAGTTAGTCAACGCTGTTGATCAAACTCTTAGAGAAATCAAAAGTCGTTATGATCTCAAAGATACTAAAACGACTCTAGAGTTAACAGATGATAAATTAATCATCAATACCTCTAGTGATTTAACTCTACAAGGGGTACAAGATGTCTTGCGCACTAAAGCCGCTAAACGTAACCTTTCTCAGAAAATTTTTGATTATGGAAATCCTGAAGAAGTAAGCGGTAATCGTCTGCGTCAAGAAATCACCCTGAAAAGAGGTATTAATGCAGAAATAGCTAAGAAAATCACTAAAATGATTCGAGATAACTGTAAAAAAGTACAAGCATCGATTCAAGGAGATGCTGTGCGAGTTTCTGCTAAATCAAAAGACGAATTACAGACGGTGATTCAAATGCTCAAGCAGGAAGATTGGACGATTGAGTTACAGTTTACTAACTATAGATAAGAAAGTGTCAAGTAATTTATACGATCGCGATTATTATCAATGGTTAGGACAAACAGTAGAAAAACTACGCTTAAAACGATTTAATGAGGTGGATTGGGATCATCTTATCGAAGAGATCGAAGATATAGGTAAAAGCCAGAGACGGGCGTTAGAAAGTTATTTTACCCGTCTTCTGGAGCACTTGTTAAAGTTAGCTTATTGGGAATCAGAAAAACCTAATTCTGGTAATCATTGGGCTGCTGAAATCGTTAATTTTCGTTATCAAATTCAGAAAAGACTAGAGGATTCCCCAAGTTTAAAACCTAGCTTAGCAACAATTTATCAAGAAAGTTTAATTGTAGCTAAAAAATCCGTTTCTAAGCTTTTTCCTCTCCCTAATGATGCTAATATTTCTTTAGAGCAAGCCTTAGATAGTGAATGGTTTCCCGATTAAAGACGATCTAACAACTCTTTTTTCTTAGCTTGGAATTCTTCTTCTGATAAGATTCCTTGCTCTTTTAATTTACCTAATTTCTCTAAAGATTGATAAATATTAGCTGCTTCGTCTTCACGATTTTGTAAACCTGAAACATAGCTTTTACCTTGCTCATAAGCTTGCTCATAAGCGTTATGAAGATCTTCAGGATTTAAGTCATTAAAACTTCTAGAAGCAGAAAACATATTGATTGCTACTTGTCCTACAGCGTAAGTAGAAGCTCCCGACATAACCGACATAGAAGCTCCACCAATAATACTTCCTAAACCTGGAATAGCTTTAAGCATACTTGCGCCAATACGAGCGATCGTTGTTCCAGTCAGAGCAGAGACAAAAGCTTTAGCAGTATCTTTGGTGTAATCAACTCCATAAAGAGCGGCTAACTGTTGCAACATTTCCAATTGAATAGCTGTTACCGCAGCAAAATCTACCAAGGGAATAGGAATCAATCCTCCTCCCATAGCCCAAAGTACATGAGAACGAATAATAGCATTAGCTTCAGTGAGGCGACTCATGATGATATCTCTACTTTTTCAAGTTTACTGGTATTATATCATGCTTAGATTGCTATAATCTCTTGTCAAGTGTACTTAACTAAGTGCTGATCATGAAACTTAAAAATATCAAAATTCCCAAAGAAGAAATATCAAACCTGTGTCAATACTGGCATATTCAAAAACTGGTCTTTATTCGATGGACGAACCATTGATTTAGTTACCCTCAAATCTCTTAACCATCGTATTCGTGAACGCGTCTTAGCTACTGCAGAGGTATGTTATGGGTTCTCGGTGTACTTGTATAAGTAAAACTTATAATATCAGGAGTCAGGGTTCAGGATTCAGAAGAAAAAGTGTAGCTATTGATACGATTGCTCCCATAAGAATGCTTCTGCTTCAAGACTATTAATCTTTTCTTGCCATCTTTTTAACTTTCTTTCTCTGTCTGCTATTTGTTGGCCATTCGGGGGTGGTAATCCTTCTCTCTGTTTTTTATAATCTCTAGACGTTGTTGAGTTAATTCTAAATTTAGTGATTCCTTCGTTAGGTAGAATTCCTTTTTGACGCAAAGATTGCTCACAGTAATATTGCCAAAAAAATACATGATCTTGTACATGTCCACCCAATCTACGTAATTTTTTGATAGACAAACTAGCTGAATCAAATAGTTTTGTTTTAATATCTAAATGTTTAAATCGATTAAATAAGCGAGTTTCACTACCGCTACTACGGAAAAATTCTACCACAAACCAATCGCCAAAATCAAAAATACAAACTTCTGTAGGATCGCTACCATCATCCTCAAGAATATCAACTTTTTTTTGTAGTTTATCACCAATTGCATTTAAAGATGACTGAGGCAAAAGTATCCTAATATTTTCAAAGCGATCGGAATAGTGAGACCAAAAATATTTACGTGCTTCTAGTTGATTAGCTTCCCAATGTTCTAAAGATAATTTATTTAAAATAATATCTACTAAAGTTTTAAAGTCACGGTAATTAGCTAAACCTAATAATTTTCTGAGATTTTGTTTAGCAGTCGTAGAAAGTTGATAATATTTAGAACCAGTTGCTTGAGAATTATAATTATTACTTAGCCATTCTCTGATGGATTGAAGGAATTGAGAATCAATCGAGGTAGAAAAATTGTTAAGTAAACTTTCTACTGCTTTTATTTCTTGGGTTACTTCCATCTCATCAAGACAAGCTAAAAACCAATTTACTTGCTCTTGACTGGTACTTTTCCAGATAGTCAGATTAGATGCTATATAGTTATAAGTCTTGTCTAAAAGATTAGGAAGACGTAGGGGTAATTCAGCTTGGCTTAATATTTGTTTAGGTGTGAGGCAATGTTGCTGACATAATTGCGCAATTTTATCAAATTGTTCCTGTTTGCGATAATTAGTTATTTGAACAATTAAGTTTTCAGGTTGAAGGTTTACTAAAGTAGGAAAAGTATTTCTTAAAGACTGAGCCAATCTTTCTCTCTTATGCTCATAATCAGTAATTAGCAAAGAGCATAAAATTTTAAGTAGAAATCTATTAACATTAGCTTCTCGCCAAATACGCTTAGATGTAGTGACGATTTGCTTAGTCTGTGGTTGTTTTTCATCCCAATGTTGTTTATTATAAATACAATGAATCCACTCTAGTAATGTAATGTTTGTCTGTCGGTTGTCTGTTAAATCCTGAAGAATTTCAGTTAATGAACGAGGGAGAGAATATTTATCGATAGTAATTCCTGGAGGCAATTCAGGAGGTAACCACTGATTAGTGGTAATTCCTCTGGCTAGTTCAGTTAATTGCGTTGGTTTTACCTCAAGAGGAGGAGGAGTAACGATGGAGGTAAATCTTATCTTGTTCATGGTTTAGTTTTCTTGGTTAATCTCTTGTTGTATTTCTTCTTCCCTTTCTACTAAAAACTGACTCAAATCAGGACGGTGCAATTGAAAACGAAAAACTACCTTTCTATCTTTAGGATCATCTATTTGTTGATTAGCATCAATTTCTCCTCGACCACTGATTAATATTTTCTGTTCAAAACGATCTTTGTCGGGGAAATCGAGTTGAAAAATGTAATCAGTTACAGCTAAAGCCCTAGCTAAACTGAGGGAACGATTATATTCAGCAGGACCATGAGAACTAGTATGTCCTTCAATAATAACTCTCACAATTTCTTGCTCAAATTCAGGCTTAGAAAAGATAACTTCACTATAGAGAGGAATAAATTGATTCAGAAAAGCTTTTCCTTCTGGTTTAAGTTGGGATTGACCTTCATCAAACAGAATTTTATCATCTAAACTAACATCACCTGTTTCGGTATCTACATCAATACTATTACCACCTAACCCCTTTTGAATTTCAGTTAAAATCATCAGAGGTAGATTTTTCATCGCTTCTTGATATTTTCGTAACTCTTCTGTTTTTTGTTGCAATTCTTCTGTTCTTTGTTGCAATTGTGCTTGAGTAGCAATAAACAGTAAAGCAAAAAACAGTAATAATCCTGACATTAAATCGCTAATAGATAGCCAAATATTTGATTCTTGTTCCTGTTCATCTTCCAGGTCAAAATCAGGGTTAAATTGCTCAAATTGCTTCATAATTACTTACCATTATTATTTAAATCTCTAGTAGCTGTTACCAAATACTCTGCTACTCCCATTAAACCCTGAGAAGTTTCATTAAGTTTTTCACACACTAAAGTAACCGCTGCTTCTGAATCTTGTCTTCCTTGGTTATAAGTTTGATTAGCTTGTTCAAAATAGTTAGTTAAGTGGTTATTCCAAGTATCTAAACCTTGGTTAAAACGAGTAACTAAACTTTCGTAAGCGTTATTAATTTTCACGGATTCACTACCTAAAGTTTGGGCAATTTCCTGCATTTGTGCTAAACGTTCTCCTGAAGTTAAACCAATAGTATTAGCTAAAGTTTGCACGCTTTCAGTGGTTGTTTGAATTTTATCCATACTGTTAATAACTTGTTCTGCCATAGCTTGGGCATCTTCTCTAAAGACTTTTTGCAACTCCCTAACTACATCACGTAACTCATCTCTTTGTTGTCCGAGAGTTCCTTCTAACAGATTATTTTGTTGTTCAAAAAAGTCTTGTAAGGAAGTTTGATAATTGTCTCTGAATCTCTCTAATTCCTCTTGGACGGTTTGGCGGGTATTTTGAAGCATATTATCAATGTTACCAAGAGTTTGACTAAGGTTATGATTAGCATTAAGCATTAAATCTGATGCTTCTCTCCCTACTGTAGTTAGGGTAGTAGATTGTTCCACAAAAGCCTGATTAGCTTTTTCTAGAATACTTTCAGTAGAAGCTTGTACCTTTGTTAGCATCTTTGCTTGTCTTTCTCCTTGATTAGTTAGGGCTTCTTCTAAATCCTCTCTGATACCCCTAAAAGTATCTGAAGCTTGTTGCGCACTATCTGCAAAGGCTACTCTTTGAGCTTCCATTGCTATGATACTTTCTTGTACTCCCTGATTTATTTTTGCTGCTACTTGTCTCATGACACCTTTAGTATCTGTGCGAAACTGAGCTAATATTTCCTGGAGATTTGCCGCAAAATCTTGTAATTTTGTCAGGGTTTCGGTTTGGAATTCTTCAATAGTTTGAATAGAGGTGGTTAAACTTGAGGAGAAGCCAGCTAGTTCATTTTTTAGTTCTAACACTGCTTGGGATGATTCTCTATTCACTGCATTACTTTCGTTTAAGCTAACCGCAATTGGTCTAATTAACTTTCTATCTATTTCCTGAATCAAGTGTTTTTGTTGTTCTCTGTTTTGTTCTCTAGTAGTTTCAATTGTTGTCATTAACTTTCTGTCTAGTTCCTGAATCAAGTGCGCTTGTTGTTCTACGATAGTTGTACTAAGTTCAGAAAAAATTGGTCTAATTGAAGCAGCTACTTCTTGACCAATAACTTGAGTATTAGAGGAGAAGCCTACTAGTTCATTTTTTAGTTCTAACACTGCTTGGGATGATTCTCTATTCACTGCATTACTTTCGTTTAAGCTAACCGCAATTGGTCTAATTAACTTTCTATCTATTTCCTGAATCAAGTGTTTTTGTTGTTCTCTGTTTTGTTCTCTAGTAGTTTCAATTGTTGTCATTAACTTTCTGTCTAGTTCCTGAATCAAGTGCGCTTGTTGTTCTACGATAGTTGTACTAAGTTCAGAAAAAATTGGTCTAATTGAAGCAGCAACTTCTTGACCAATAGCTTGAGTATTAAAAGTGTTCAATTTAGCAGTGTTATTAGCAATTTCTGTTAAATAGTTGAGGAAAGGATCATTAGTATGTTGTGGAGTAGATTTTATTTTACTAATATATTTACTTCGTTCTTGGCGTCGTATTGTCTCACTAATAGCTAAAATAAAAATAAATAAACTTGCAGATCCTAATCCCCAAAGAGAGGTTGCAAAAGCAGTTTGCATGCCTTTCAATAATTCAATACTATTTTCTAGCAGAGAATCGCTGCTGTTAATAGTATTTAAATTAATACCTTGTAAACCGATAAAAATACCCGAAAAAGTTCCTAAAATACCCAAGGCAGTTAGTAAGGTAGGTATGAAGTGAAGTTGACTACGTACATTACTCTTGTTTAAAATAGAATTATTTCTGATATCATCTTGAGAACTTTTATTGATTTTAATGTAATAATTATAAGTAATTATTATTTCTATCAACAAACTAACAATAAATAAAACACAAACACCAATAATAAAAAATATGTTAAGTGAGTTAATAAGTGGGGTCATAATGTTACTAAACATCAAGTAAAAAGACTCCTATAATATTTAATTACGGACTAATTGAGTTAATTCGGTTGGAGTTAATCTTGTTTGAGCGACGCGCACGGGTAGATGAGCTGCATTGCTATATTTACCAAGGGGAGGAGAGATAATCACACCGTAGAGAGGCTCTTCACTTTCTGTTTCTGCATCGATTTGGAGATAAGCTCGTGTGGGATAACTACGTAATAAACGAATTTGTAGAGTAGTTTTAAGCTCTTTGAGAGATATAACTAAACCTGCATTGGGAGTTAATAAGACGTTAGAAGCTTGTTTCCAAGCTTGATTAAGGGCAAATATTTGCTCTATAAGTTCTTCGAGAGTGGGTTGAATTACCATAAATGAGAAAATCGAGTTCAAGTACAAGTTACTATAGCTTTACGCGTTTTTAGAATAGGGAATAGAGAATAGGAAATGTTGATAAATCGACTATAGCACACAAATCACAATTGTGTGTACTAAAATTAAAATCAGATTATAAATAATGCTCTAAAAAATTTGCGCAGAGTGTCGCAACTACTGTACTCTCTAGATAGTCAGCTAAAAATAAATAATTATCAACATAACTTGTAAACTTTTGTAAAGAGTTGCTGATTATCTACTTAGTCTTTTTGATAACAATCTCGTATGAATAGCAGCTTACCCAACTCCCATCATCCAAAGTACATGAGAGCGGATAAAAATCATGATTAATTTCTCCTAATCAAGGTGCAACTATATATACGTCTATAACCCCATGATTTCATAACCTGCATCTACGTAGATAATTTGTCCTGTGATACCACTAGATAAGTCACTACATAAAAAAGCAGCAGTATTACCTACTTCGGTTTGCGTAACCGTGCGTCTCAGGGGTGCTCTTTCTTCTACGTGATGAATCATATCAAGAATTCCCCCAACAGCAGAAGAAGCTAGAGTGCGGATTGGACCTGCAGAAATAGCGTTGACGCGAATATTTGATGATCCTAATTCACTAGCTAGATAACGCACACTCATTTCTAGAGCAGCTTTAGCTACACCCATGACGTTATAGTTAGGAATGACTCGCACTCCCCCTAGATAGGTAAGAGTAACGATACTACCGCCAGATGTCATTAAGGGCTTTACTCCTTTAGCTAAACAAGTTAAAGAATAAGCACTAACTTCTAAAGCGGTTTGGAAACCTTCGCGAGAAAGATTACTAAAATCTCCTGTCAAGTCGTCTTTATTAGCAAAAGCTAAACAGTGGATGAGAATATCTAGTTTTCCCCATTGTGCTTCGATTTGACTGAAAAGATCGTTAACTTGTTCTTGATTTTGCACATCACAGGGTAGAAACAGGGTAGGATTAAGAGGCTCTACTAATTCCTTAACTTTTTTCTCGAAGCGTCCTTTTTCATCAGGTAGATAAGTAACCCCTAATTCGGCTCCTGCTTGGGCTAATTGTTGAGCTATACCCCAAGCTATAGAGCGGTTGTTAGCGATTCCAGTGACTAAAGCTTTTTTTCCAGAGAGATTTAACATAGAATTTTTGGAACAGTTTCTTGATAAAATATAGATAAACCAAGATTTGGCTAAAAACTAAGTATATCAGATAAGAGAAATCTAAACAAAAAAGTACTGAATAATACCAAATCTCCCCTAGAGATACTGTAAAATCTCTAGCTTTAAAACTAATAAGCCTAAAGCTTTAATCATAATTAAAATAGAATGGAACTATCCGTAAATCAAGATAAATCTTTAGCTGCTGTATTTCGTCAAATTGGTGGCGGACTATATCCACCAGTAGTAGAAACATTTGATCGTGGAAAAACAGTTTTTTTCCCTGGTGATCCCGCAGAAAGAGTGTATTTTCTATTAAAAGGTGCAGTAAAATTATCCCGAGTCTATGAAGCGGGAGAAGAAATAACCGTGGCTTTATTGAGAGAAAACAGCGTTTTTGGGGTTTTATCTCTAATTACGGGAGAAAAATCAGACCGGTTTTACCACGCTGTTGCTTTCACACCAGTAGAATTATTGAGCGCTCCCATAGATCATTTTAAGCAATCCCTTAAGGATAATCCCGAACTATCGATGTTAATGTTACAGGGACTTTCGTCAAGAATCTTACAAACAGAAATGATGATTGAAACTCTCGCACACCGCGATATGGGTTCAAGATTGGTAAGCTTTTTATTAATTCTGTGTCGAGATTTTGGTTTACCAACTCCCGAAGGGATTAGAATAGATCTCAAGTTATCTCATCAGGCGATCGCCGAGGCAATCGGTTCAACCCGGGTAACGGTAACTAGGTTATTGGGAGAACTCAAACAGGAAGAAATGATCTCAATATACAAGAAAAAAATTACGGTGCATAATCCTGTAATTCTCAGTCAACAATTTACCTAAACCCAAGATTATGACCACCAGTGCAATTATTTTAATTTTAGCAGTATTGCTCTTAGGTGGTCTAATTGCAGCCCTAGGCGATCGCCTAGGGACAAAAGTAGGTAAAGCTAGGCTAAGATTGTTTAACCTGCGTCCACGTCAAACAGCGGTAGTAGTGACGGTATTAACAGGAACATTAATCGCTGCTTCTACTTTAAGTATTTTATTCGCTTTAAGTAAAAACTTGCGTCAGGGTGTATTTATGATTGACGAAATCAGAGCACAAGAACGTCAAGCAAGAATAGAATTAAATAGGGTATCAGACGAAAAAATCAGAGTAGAACAAGAATTAGAAAGAGCTAGAAGAGAGCAAACAGCGATTAGAGAGCGTTTAAATCAATTAAACCAAAATTACCAAGATGCTAATATTCAATTAGAGTTAGTATCCCAACAAGCGAACCTTTTAGAGCAAGAGGTAGAATCCCTTCAGATAGAAAGAACAGAATTATCACAGTTAAGAGATGAACTAAAAAGCCAAATCGAGAATTTAACCACCAAAATCAGCGAACAAAACCAAATATTAGGCAATAAACAAGCCGAAATTGAACAACTGCAACAACAACAAGAGACTCTACAGCAGATTATTACCAACAGAGATACAAAAATTAATGAGTTAGACGAGGCGATCGCCCTCAAAAACGAAGAATTAGCCTTACAACAAACCCAAGTAGAGAGTTTAGAGGATCAAATCCGCTTTTTAAATAGAGAAGTAGCCATCTTAGAAGAATATTATCGCAATTATCAGGAACTAAGAGCGCAAAAAATAGCCATAGTCAGAGGACAAGTTCTCGCTTTTAATCTAGTGCAAATTATTGAACCAGCAGCGGTAACAGAAGTAATCGACTATTTACTCAGAGAAGCCAATCAAAGTGCGATTAAAGCGTTAAATCCCACTCCTGAGACGCAATCTAACCAACGTCTGGTACAGATTACCAAATCTCAAGTAGAGCAATTAGCTATACAAATTAGCGACGGTGAAGAGTATATAATTAGGGTACTTTCTGCGGGTAACTATGTCATCGGAGAAAAAGAAGTCAGAGTATTTGCTGATGTAGCGATTAATCAAAAAGTTTTTGCAGAAGAAGAAGAATTAGCCTCTGTATCTATTGATGCTGATCTAGTAGGTGAGGAACAGATACAAGCTAGAATTGACTGGTTATTAGCAGCTTCAGAATTTCGCGCACGTCGAGCGGGTATTTTAGGGGATATCCAGGTAGAAGATGGTAGGATTAATACCCTAGTTAACTTTTTAGACGCAGTAAGTAACTCTAGACAAAAACCTGATGAAATCAAAGCCCTGATTAGTGAAGACGCTTATACATCAGGTCCATTGAAATTACGTTTAATTGCTCTAGTCAATGGCAAAATAATAATCAGCACATAGATTAAAAACATCTTGACACATGACCAAAAAAACCTCATTTGCAGGTATAGCGGGAATCGTCGCTTTAGCAACTCTGATTAGTAAAGTATTTGGTTTAGTTAGAGAACAATTAATAGCTGCAGCTTTTGGGGTAGGTCCAATTGTCAACGCTTACGCTTACGCTTACGTGATTCCAGGGTTTCTCTTGATTTTATTAGGAGGGATTAATGGACCTTTTCATAGTGCTTTATTGAGTGTTTTAGCTAAAAAAGATCGTCAATCAGCAGGACCCCTGGTGGAGACGGTAACAACTTTGGTGAGTTGTTGTTTATTGTTGGTAACCTTTGTTATAGCGATCGCCGCACCCTTATGTATTGATTTACTTGCTCCTGGTTTAACGGAAACGGTAAGAGAGATGGCGATTCAACAACTCAGGATTATGTCTCCTTTAGCATTGTTAGCGGGGTTAATTGGTATTGGTTTTGGTACTCTTAATGCAGCAGAAGAATACTGGTTACCAAGTATTAGCCCACTCTTTTCTAGTATTACTATTGTCATTGGAATGGTTTATTTAATTTGGCAATTAGGGGAATCAATCAACGCACCAGAATACCTGCAATTAGGAACTATTGTTTTAGCGGGAGGAACTTTACTAGGGGGTATTTTACAATGGTTAGCCCAATTATTCGCCCAATTAAAAGCGGGTATGGGGAGATTCAGATTAAGTTTTAACTGGCGTGTACCTGGAGTTACAGAAGTATTAAAAGTCATGATTCCAGCGACTTTCTCATCTGGTGCTTTATATATTAATGTTTATACTGATTTATTTTTTGCTTCTTATCTAGATGGTGCAGCAGCTGCGATGCGCTACGCTAATTTTATTGTGCTTACTCCCTTGGGGATTATCTCTAATATGATTTTAGTCCCCCTGTTACCGAGATTATCTCGTTTAAGCGCACCTGAAAGTAGAGAAGAGCTAAAATTACGTATTCGTCAGGGATTAATTTTAACCGCTCTGACGATGTTACCTTTAACGGCTATTTTTGTTTCTTTAGCTTTACCCATTGTACAGTTAATCTACCAGAGATACGCTTTTGGGGTTGATGCTTCTAGATTAGTAGCTCCAGTTTTGATGGTTTATGGTTTAGGGATGTTTTTCTATCTAGGAAGGGATGTTTTGGTGAGAGTCTTCTACGGGTTAGGAGACGGAGAAACACCCTTTCGGATTAGTTTAGCGAATATTTTGTTAAACGCTGTCTTAGATTATGTCTTAGTAAATTTATTCGGTATTCCTGGTATCGTTTTAGCTACTGTAGGTGTAAATATAGTCTCGATGATGGTATTTTTATTGATTTTAGATCGTCGTCTCTCTGGTTTACCCTTGCTGAGTTGGGGAGTTACCCTTCTGAGTTTATTTGCAGCAACCCTAGGATCTGGTTTAATTGCTTGGTTGACTTATCAGGGTTTACATAGTTTATTGGGGGTTGAGAATTTCTGGTTATTATTACTAACGGTGATAGTTTCTAGTTTGGTATCTATCGGAGTGTTTATGGCGATCGCTTCTACTTTAAAATTACCTGAGTTAGAGATGTTAACTAATACTCTACTGGCCAAAATTAAGCGTTAAAATAGATTTAAACCTTTAACCAGAAACCTCAATGAGTTTAATTATTCTCTATTTTATTTTAATTGCGGTAATGCTTGTTGGTGTTTTAGGCGCACTCTTACCCGCAATACCTGGAGTTGGTTTGATTTTAATAGCGATTTTAATCTGGGGATTGGTTACTCAATTTCAGGGTATGGCGTTATCTTTAATCGTAACTCTGTTTATCCTGTTGATTAGTATAGCAGTAGAATTTCTCGCTACTTATTGGGGAGTTAAAAAATTTGGGGCTAGTTCCTGGAGTCAAATTGGTAGTATTGTTGGTTTAGTGGTGGGGATGTTGGGTTTATTACCCGCTTTACCTATCGGTGGACCAATTATTGGTATTTTATTGGGCGCTTTATTGGGCGCTTTTATTGGAGAATTTGCTTATCGTCGTGAATTAGCTTTAATTCCTAGACTACAAACCTCGGCTAAAGTATGTTTAGGTATTGTGGTAGGTTCAGTAGTTGGTAATATTATTAAAGCGTTACTAGCTCTAACCGCGGTAATTGTTTTTGTCTTAACAACTTGGTCAACCCTTCCTGATTTTCAGACTGTGTCGCTTAATTTTAACTTTCCTGAGTTTGAACAGGTTAAATATTTAATACAGGATACCGCAGAGAAGTTAAGTAATTTTCGCTTAAATTATCCTTCTTAAAAAATATGTATATTGAACCTTCTCGTCAACGATTTCCTAAAGTACCATTAGATCGCCGCGCTTATGCTTTCTTAATCGATTATGTCATAGTATGGTTAATCGCTTCTATTTTTGGTGGTAATAATTTTTTCTTACAATTGCTCATTTTTGGTGTGGGTTGGTTAATATCTAGAATCTTTGTAGTTGCTGCTAACAGTGGTCAAAGTTTAGGGCGCTGGTGTATGGATTTAAAGGTTATAGATACTCGGTTTAGACGTCTTCCTAGTGTACTTAATTTAGCTAAACGAGAAGGTGTCTTAGGTTTTGCTGCTTTTTTAGCAATGATTGGTTTAAATCTAACCTTTATCAATCCTTTTTCTACCTTAATTTTGGTTTCTCCCCTTTTAGGAGAGTGTAGCTTAGCTTTAACAAATGAAGAATCTAACCAAGCTTTTCACGATCGCCTCGCAGAAACGGTGATTATCCCAACTAAACGCGGTTTTTCTCTAGATGTACGTCTCAGACGTCTGTATTGGGAAGTTAAAAAAAGTTTACGTCAACGCCAGAAATAAGCTTATTTTCTCAGGGAAATGTAGTTTAAAATAAAGTAAACAATAACCATATTTTATTATGAATAGTAGTTCTCTCGGAGTTGGAGATGTCGTCAGCGCAGGATTAAGGATATACCGCGATCGCTTTAAGACTTATTTTCCTCTAGCTATAATTGCTGGTCTTTGGTCTATTGTACCTATTTATGGTTGGGCAAAGTATGGTCAAGCCACAGGTTTAATTTCCCGTTTAGCTTTTGGGGAGATCATCGAAAAACCCGAGAGTGTCTATGAAGCAAGAAATAGAGTTCAACCGCGTTTATGGACATTTTTCCTAGCTAGTTTATTAATTAGCTTAATTGTCTTTGGTGTGTTGTTCGTTAGTTTTTTGGTTGTCGGTATATTAACTGCTATAGCTACGGGTACAAACACTCCCGCTTTATTTTTAATAATAGTTCCTCTATTGATTGGGATATTTATTCTATTCTTTTGGTTTTTTACGCGCCTATCTCTAGTAGAATTAATGATCTCAATAGAAGATATTTCTGAGCCTACTAGAGCTATTGGGCGTTCTTGGCAATTAACTAAACAATTTGTCGGTAGATTAGCATTAATATACTTTATTGCTGGTTTAATTAGTTTACCTATTTCTTTCGCTAGTAATTTTATTTTAGGAATCTTTCAAGTAATTTTAGAAGGAATATTTGGAGCAGATTCAGATATTTTTCAACTATTAGAATCCCTGATTTCTCTAGCCATTAATTTACTATCTATTGGCATAATGATGCCTTTTTGGCAATCAATCAAAGCCGCTATTTATTATGACTTAAGAAGTCAACGTGAGGGGATAGATTTAATGTAATGGGGTTGTTTAATAGGATAAAATTAGAGACTCCAGAAAGTGTAGAGTTAGAATTTAATCTAGCGGGTATAGGGAATCGCGCCTATGCTTTATGTCTTGACTATTTTATCCTAGGTTTTGTTTTAGTTATTATCTTGATTATTTGGGCTTTTGTTTATCTATTTATAGATACTTTAAATCCTAGGGTTGGTCAAGTATTAGGTTTATGGTTATTCGCTATTCAACTAATAATCACATTTGTTATTTATGTCGGTTATTTTGTCTTTTTTGAGACACTTTGGCAAGGACAAACACCAGGGAAAAAATGGGTTAATATTAGAGTAATTAGTGATGATGGAACTGTTGTTAGTTTAACTCAGGTTGTCTTAAGAGCATTATTGAGACCAATTGATGATATTTTCTTTATGGGAGCATTTTTAATTATCTTTACTCCCAAAGAAAAACGTTTAGGGGATTTATTAGCTGGTACAGTAGTAATTAGACAACAAGAAAAGAAGGTAAACACTGAGTTAAATGTTATTCCACAAGCCCAAAAATTAGCCCGACAAATCCAAGAAGAAGCAGAAATCACTAACTTATTACCCGATGATTTTGCCTTAGTCAGAGAATATTTACAGAGGAGATATATGATGACTCCTGAAGCTAGAAATCAAGTGAGTGTGAAAATAAGCGATCGCCTTAAAGAGAGAATAAATTTAGAAACAATCAGGGATAATAACCCCGAATTATTTCTAGAAGCTATTTATCTAGCGTACCAAAAGATTTATCGTACTTGAGCATAAACAGCATCAGAGAGAGTAGGAATTTCTGCGTATTTACCTAAAACAGATTGAATGATAGAGTAGAGACAGACAATCAGAACTCCTAAAAAGATAAAGTTACTAAATAATTGAACCAACAAGCCTAAACCAGCGTTAGCAAAGAGAGTTCGGATAATCAAACCGAAGAGAATAATCAACAAGTCGAGTAAAATCGCCTGTAGGGTATTAAAACGGATAAAATGACTAATGCGTTCATTTCTGACCACTCCTAACCAGAGGGCGAAGAAAATAATTAATCCGCCAAAAGGAAGCAAGGAATTTAAGCCAAAATAGAGACGCAATAGAGGTGAAATCAAGACATAGATAAAGCCAAGTTGGGGGAATTGTGTTAAAACACCCTCACTATAGGGTAAAACGTAGATAAGGGGGAGTGAATAAACCAAAGCCCCAAAGAGACGATCTTTAAAATCAGTTGAACCACGCCAAGACATTTAATTTTCCTCGTGAGTAAGTACAATTCCTACTCAATATTAGCAACACGGAAGCCCATTTGACATTGATAAACGGTGGTTTGGTTGTCTGGAGATTTACCGAGGGATTGACCACAACCTAATTTACCTTGACGCCAACGGGGTAAACCACTCTGATCGGCGAGTAAGCAGCCTTGACAGATATGTTCTGCGCTTAAAAGTTTATTTTCAGTAATAACTACAAACATGATTGTACCTCGTACATCTGTAGCTTATGGTTATTATTCTATCACATTTTTTCTGTTCAGCCGTTAAAATTGTTACAATAGATTAATTTCAATTGATAGAAAAGCAGTGACTGATACTAACTTAGACTTGTTAAGGCAAACAGATCCTCTGGTAGCTGAGATTATAGATAGAGAATTACAGCGTCAGAGAAGTCATTTAGAATTAATTGCTAGTGAGAACTTCGCTTCAGCTGCGGTTTTAGCTGCCCAAGGTTCAGTATTAACTAATAAATACGCTGAAGGTTTACCAGGTAAACGCTATTACGGTGGTTGTGAGCATATCGATGAAGTAGAGCAACTAGCCATAGATCGCGCTAAACAGCTATTTGGTGCAGCTAGTGCTAATGTCCAACCCCATTCAGGAGCACAAGCTAATTTTGCGGTATTTTTAACCTTACTGCAACCTGGAGATAAAATTCTCGGGATGGATTTATCCCATGGAGGACATTTAACTCATGGTTCTCCTGTGAATGTATCAGGAAAATGGTTTAACGTGTCTCAATATGGGGTAAGTAAAGAGACAGAAAGTCTTGATTATGAGGAAATCAGAGCCATAGCTCTTAAAGAGCGTCCTAAACTGATTATTTGTGGTTATTCAGCCTATCCTCGGGTGATTAACTTTGAGAAATTTAGAGCGATCGCCGATGAAGTAGGAGCATATTTATTAGCAGATATTGCTCATATCGCAGGTTTAGTCGCAGCCCGAGAGCATCCTAACCCTGTGCCCTATTGCGACGTAGTTACGACGACTACACATAAAACTCTCAGAGGACCAAGAGGAGGTTTAATTCTCTGTCGGGATGCTGAGTTAGGCAAAAAATTAGATAAAGCCGTCTTCCCTGGAACACAAGGAGGACCTTTAGAGCACGTAATCGCAGCTAAAGCGGTAGCCTTTGGAGAAGCCTTAAAACCTGAGTTTAAAACCTACGCTCAACAAGTAATTCTTAACGCTCAAGCTATGGGTAGTAGTTTAACTAATAATGGCTTTAAATTAGTCTCAGGAGGAACTGATAACCATTTAATCCTAGTGGATTTACGTTGTATTAGTATGACGGGTAAACGAGCTGATCAACTAGTCAGTGGGATTAATATTACAGCTAATAAAAATACCGTCCCCTTTGATACGGAATCACCATTTGTAACCAGTGGATTACGCTTAGGTTCACCAGCGATGACCACTCGGGGAATGGAAGAGACAGAATTTACAGAGATTGGACAAATTATCAGCGATCGCTTGTTAAATCCTGACAATGAAGAGGTTAAGAGTGATTGTCAACAGCGTGTAGCTAAATTATGTGAACGCTTTCCTCTCTACCCTCACCTACAAATTCCTGTACCTTCTTTAGTCTAAAAATTTTTTAGTTAAACTAGGGTAGTAGATAGACCAACTTTCTACTACCCTATTTAGTAGTTACTAATAAAACCCAGATGCTAGAGGAGCAATATCATATTATCGCTTTTCTGGTTTCCATTAGCGTAGTGCTGTGGAGTACACCAGTTGTCAAAACCATTGGCATTAAAAGCGGTAAAGTCGATTTACCAGGAGAACGGAAAATTCATAAACGCCCTATAGTCAGAATTGGGGGTGTGTCTATCTTTATTGGTAGTCTAAGCGCCT
This sequence comes from Gloeocapsa sp. DLM2.Bin57, assembly GCA_007693955.1. Taxonomy (NCBI): domain Bacteria; kingdom Bacillati; phylum Cyanobacteriota; class Cyanophyceae; order Chroococcidiopsidales; family Chroococcidiopsidaceae; genus Gloeocapsa; species Gloeocapsa sp. DLM2.Bin57. Next base: position 10,925 of record RECR01000035.1, on the reverse strand, counting down.
TATTAATCGTTTGGTGGTTAGGTGGATTTGGCATATTATCACCAGAGAAAGAATGGGAAATCTGGGGGGTAACCATTGGTGGTTTATTATTATTTTTAGTCGGTTTAGCCGATGATTTATTTAATTTATCAGCGATGTCGCGTTTATTTATGCAGACAGCGGTAGCGACATTTGCTTGGTGGGTAGGAGTCAGAATTGATTTTCTCTCGATTCCTTTTTCTGGGATAGTGCATCTAGGTTGGTTGGGTTTACCGATAACTCTGTTTTGGTTAGTAGGAATGACTAACGCGATTAACTGGATTGATGGGGTTGACGGTTTAGCCGCGGGAGTCTCAGGAATCGCTGCGGTAGTAATGTTGATCGTGAGTTTATTTATGAATCAACCTGCTGCGGCTTTGGTTGCTGCGGCTTTAGCTGGAGGAGCTTTGGGTTTTTTGCGTTATAATTTTAACCCAGCTCAGATTTTTATGGGGGATGGGGGAGCTTATTTTATGGGTTTTACCCTAGCAGGAGTAGGCGTAATTGGCTTGGTAAAAACCTATGCTTTGACAGCGGTTATGCTGACTTTGGCTGTACCAATTATTGATATGTCTCTGGTGATTATTTCCCGTATATTGAAAAAAAAGTCCCCTTTTAAACCCGATAATAGTCATCTACACCATCGTTTACTAAAAGCGGGAGTTTCTCAACGTTTAACGGTATTATTTATTTATGCTCTTACTCTTTGGTTAGGTAGCTTAGCCTTGGTTTGGGCGGGTATTCCTAGTGGGGGAGCTTATGCGATTGGTGCAACCTTGCTTTTAGCCTATTTAGCTTGGCAAGTTTGGCGTAATCGTCTCAAGTAAATCTTATTTTAAGTATAAATGAAATTTGGTATCATAGTTTTTCCTGGTTCTAATTGCGATCGCGATGTGGTTACTGTCACCGAGGGGATACTCTCACAACCTACCCGTTTAGTTTGGCATCAGGATACCGATATTAACGACATTGACGTCATTGTGATTCCTGGTGGTTTTAGTTATGGCGACTATCTACGTTGTGGAGCGATCGCCCGTTTTTCTCCTGTGATGAATAGTGTGCTTGAACACGCCAAACAGGGTAAATTAGTCTTAGGTATTTGTAACGGTTTTCAAGTCTTAACAGAAGTGGGTTTACTCCAGGGTGCTTTAATTCGTAATCGTAATTTACACTTTATTTGCGATCGCTTACCAATTCGGGTAGAAAATAATCAAACCCCTTGGACTAAAGGTTATACTTCCCAACAAGTATTAACCCTCCCTATCGCCCATGGAGAAGGTCGTTATTACGCCGATGCTGATACTCTCAAAGCTTTAGAAGACAATGATCAAGTTGTGTTCCGCTATTGTAGTAGCCATGGGGAAATTGAAGATATTTATAACCCCAATGGCTCTGTCAATAGTATAGCTGGTATCACTAATTTAACTCGAAACGTCCTAGGTATGATGCCCCATCCTGAAAGAGCTGCTGATGCTATCTTGGGTAATATAGATGGTAGGTCACTATTTGAGTATTTAGCTATTTAGTCGTTGGTTTGGCTGGCTTTTCTTTAGCTTTAGGATCAGCTTTGATGGGTTTTTTATAACGGGGTATTGCTTGGGTAGGTGGTTCAATATCTTCCACCCATCCCCAACAGTTTTTCGAGGGAATAAATTTAAATTTAGCTTGAATAAACCATCGAGGGGGTAAATCCTCCTTACTCATTTTAGGGTTAAAGCGAAAAGGAGCAGCTTCATCTTCACGGCGCATTAAAATAGGAAGGTGAGTAGCTTTAAATTTCTCGGTATAGTCTGTACTTTCTTTATTGCGATAAACAGAGATGACGGGTGTTTTCACTTGAGGAACAAATTGCCATATACCCCTAAAGATATAAATACCTGGCTCTGTCCATTGATTTTCTTCACCCCAAGCTACTATTTGAAAATAAATTTCAGCTGGTTGACGAGGGATAATTTGGTATTTAGGATAAGCTCTCAAGTAGAGAGGGGTATCTGGACCTTTTTCTAATTGTTTCAACCAACCTCTATACTTAGCGGGAAAAATAAATAAACGATAGAGAGAATTACCTATTTTAATAGCGTAACCCAATTTCTCATCTTTGTAAATCTTACCGTGAAGAGTAGTAATGGCTTGAAAAAAGGGTTTATTACCTTCTTCTTCTAGATGCTCATTAGGGATTGATTCTTGATTAGGTATTTGTTCAGTGAGTTGCTCGTTTTTAGTATTAGACATGAAAAAAGTTGTCATAGAAAATTATGTAAATTAAACTGTTAGTCAAGTGTAACCATTAAGTATGAATTAAAATGATCTTCATAAGCCTTAAGTATAATAATATTTACACTAAAACGATCCCATAAACAATTCAAATAATCAATAGTTATGACTCCTTTACCAGAATATCGCCCTCGTAAAACATCTCTAGGACCATTAGAGACAGAAATTCTCAATATAATCTGGGAATTAGGCACTGTCACGGTTAAAGATGTACACGAGAAGATTTTAAGCGATCCTGAACGGGAATTAGCCTACGCTTCAGTAACGACTATTTTACATCGTTTAACCCAAAAAGGATGGTTAAGCTGTATCAAAGAAAAACGCGCCTTTTATTGGCGTCCCCTACTTACTCGTCAAGAAGCTCAAGGTATTTTAGCTTACGAACAATTACAAAAGTTCTTAGCCATCAGTAATCCCGACGTGGTAGCATCTTTTGCCGATAGTTTAGATACTTCAAGTTTAGAGCAACTAGAAGCGATCGCTTCTCGTCTCGAAGCTTTTCGCCGTAAACAATCCTGAGAAATACCCATGCACTTTTTGATGATTTTACTCACCCTAACAATAGCTTATGTTGTACGTCAATTAGCACCAACAGTGACTAGGAAGTTAGCCTTTTTTAACTTTTTATTTCCTCCTTTACTGTTATTAACTACCGCAGTGGCGATCGCTTCTATGGGACCTAATGGTAAGATGTTGGGGTTACAAGCGACTTGGTTTAGTTACTATTTAGCTTGTGCTTATTTATTAATAGTCATGAGTTTACTAATTAAACTAGGCTATCAAGCTTGGGTACAAACCCAAAAAATTAGTACTTATCCCCAAATCTATCTATTTAATCAACCAGTATATCTGCTTGAGACAGACTTTCCTTATTGTGCTCAAATAGGGGTTTGGCGATCGCAGATAATCTTAACTCAAGGTTTACTAGACTTACTCAATCCCGAAGAATTAAAAGCGGTATTAGCCCACGAACAAGCCCACCAATTATATCATGATAATTTCTGGTTTTTTTGGTTAAGTTGGTTACGCAATTCTACCCCTTGGTTACCCCATGGTGAAAGTTTATGGCAAGAGTTACTATTGTGGAGAGAATTAAGGGCTGATGCTTGGGGAGTCCAACAGGTGGGAGGTTTAGCTATCGCCGAAGCTTTACTCAAAGTCGCCCAAAAGGTGCATAATTATCTCTTGAGTAAACCACAGTTAACTTTTTCTGTAGAATTAAGCGATGGTAATAACCAACGTTTAGAACAAAGAATCGATGCTTTATTGAGTGATTATCCCAGAGAAGGACAATTAAAATGGTATCTTAGCGGGATTATCGCCAGTTTACTACCGATTCTAACTATACTGTTACATCATTAAACAATGGGCAAACAAAGTCTTTGGTTACTGTTAATCACTCTAGGTAGTTTAGCTTCTCCAACACCTGAGATTGAGGAAACAGTAGAATGCGAGATTCTCGTAGTGGGAGGAGGATTAGCGGGAGTAGCGGCGAGCTATGAAGCCTTATTAGCGGGAAAAACCGTCTGTTTAACCGAAATAACCGACTGGGTAGGGGGACAAATTTCCTCCCAGGGAACATCAGCATTAGATGAACAGGGAACACAGCGATCGTTGCTTTTTTACCCAAGTGGTTATCTAGAATTGCGCTCAAGAATTGAGAACCACTATGGTAAACTTAATCCTGGGGATTGTTGGGTAAGTGAATCTTGTTTTTTACCTTCTGATGGTCATAAACTACTCTTAACACAACTTGAAGAAGCGGCTAAACAGGGTGGAGGAACACTCCATTGGTTTCCTTCTACAGTAATCAAAGACTTAGTTATCTCCTCGGAGGGAAATTGGATTCAAGAAGCGATCGCTATTCAACATCAACCCCAACCTGACGCACCACCGTTAAACACTTTCCCTTTATCTCAAACTATCGCTGATTGGTATGATTATGATGATTCTCCCTTATTTAGTAAGAAGGTAATTAGTTTCACTCCACCGAAGCAGCAACCTTCTCACTGGTATGTCATCGAAGCTACTGAAACAGGAGAAATCATCGCTTTAGCTGATGTTCCCTATCGTTTAGGAATAGATCCTCGTTCACACTTTGAACCTACTTCATCGAGTGAGACAGCCTATCCTTATTGTACCCAAGGGTTTACCTATACCTTTGCGATGGAACAAACCGAGACGAAACAGAGTTACGAATTGCCCGAGTGGTATTTGCGTCATGCTCATTATTATAGTTATGAATTAACTCGTTTTGCCGATCTAGATTTACTCTTTACTTATCGTCGCATCCTGAGTCCAACCACAGGAGAATTAAAAACAGTAGGGGGACTTGAGTTTTCTACCCCTACCCCTGGAGATATTTCTCTGCAAAATTGGACATGGGGTAATGACTATCGTCCCGGTAATCCTGAAGATAACTTAGTTTATACCAGGGAACAATTAAAAGCTACAGGTCAATTAGATCCAGGGGGTTGGTTAGGGGGTTTACGCGTCGAAACCTTAGAGAGAGGAGAAGAACACGCTTTAGGTTTTTTCTATTGGCTAGTGATGGGGACGACAGATTCTCAACTAGGTTCAGGAATTAAGCAACCCTTTCCCTATTATCGCTTTCTTGATGGTTTAGACTCTCCCATGGGAACTAGTCACGGGTTATCGAAATATCCCTATATCCGTGAGGGAAGAAGAATTATTGGACGTCCTTCTTTTGGTTATCCTGACGGTTTTACGATTCGCGAGGTTGATATTTCTCGACGTAATTATCAAGATCCTTATTATCAGCAGACTCTTTCTCCTGAAACTTATCGACGTTTACAAAACTTCATCGCAGGGTTAGAAGGAACACCGAGATCTAGTCGTTGGCGATCGACTATTTATCCTGATGCAGTGGGAATAGGTCATTATAGTATTGATTTTCACCCCTGTATGCAATATAGTCCCGCTGAAAAACACGGTAACCGCGAAAGAGACGGAGAAAGACGCGCAGGTGGAGAAGCTTTCCCTTTTCAAATTCCCTTAAGGGCGATGATTCCGCAAAAAATTGATAACTTATTAATAGCGGGTAAAAGTATCGCGACTAGTCATATTGCTGCTGCTGCTTATCGTGTCCATTCTTTTGAGTGGTCTAGTGGCGCTGCTGCTGGAATAACCGCGGTTTTTGCCCTTAATAATGACATTATACCTTATCAATTAATCGAAAGTATGCCTAGACCTAGTGATGAGTTAAAGCTATTACAAGAGAAGTTAAATACTAGTGGTAATCCTACGGCTTTTCCTGATACGTCTATTTTTAATGAGGATTGGGATAGTTGGCGATGAATATTCAACGCTGGATCGCTAGACGAGAAACTGATTGGCGACGTTTAGATTCTCTGTTAAAACGAGTAGAAAGCAAGGGTTTAAAAAGTTTACCAGCTAAGGAAATTACGGAATTAGCTAGTTTATATCGTTCTGTATCCGCTGATTTAGCTAGGGCAAAAACTTATCAAATCGATGCTATTCTTACTCAGGATTTGCAAAATTTGACCTCAAGAAGTTATGTCCAAATCTATCAAGGTTCTCGTCAGCAAGAATGGCAACAAGCTAAAAATTTCTATGCCAATGTTTTCCCCACAATAGTTAGAGAGACTTTTCCTTATACTCTCTTAGCAACTCTTATTTTTTTTATACCCGCTTTGATCGCTTGGTGGTATATTTGGCTAGATCCTACTTTTGTTAATTTAGTAGTTCCTCAAGAGATTATTACTCTAGTAAGAGATGAAAATAAGTTATGGATGGGTTCAATTATAGGGACAGAACCTCTCGCATCTAGTAATATTATGATTAATAATCTTTCTGTTAGTTTTAATGCAGTAGCAGGAGGCATAACCGCAGGTATTTTGACTGTTTATATCCTCGCTTTCAATGGCATACATATTGGTTCTATAGCTGCTTTTGTCGCTCAAAATAATTTATCTTGGCCTTTTTGGGCTTTTGTATTTCCTCATGGTTCTTTAGAATTACCCGCGATTTTTTGGTCTGGTGGTGCAGGATTATTAATAGCAAGAGGGTTATTATTTCCAGGTAGATATCGTCGGTTTGACGCGATTAAATATTATAGTTCTTTGGCTGCTAAACTAGTTTTAGGTATTATTCCTATGTTAGTGATTGCGGGAATTATTGAAGGGTTTTTCTCTCCTAGTCCTCTGATTCCTGATATTTTAAAGTATATCCTAGGATTAGGGATATTTATCTTATTATTACTTTACTGTCAAAGGGGTAAACATGAATCTAGTTAAAATAATCTTAACTTTAATGTTGGTAGTTTGTTTGAGTGGTTGTCAAGGTAATAATTCTACTCCAGGAGTGACTAAAATAACTTTTTGGCATGGAATTAATCCACCTGAAAATAGAGATGTTTTTGAGCAACTTTTAGCTGAGTTTAATAATAATCATACTGATATTCAAGTAGAAGCAATTTATATTGGTCAACCTGATCAACAATTACCGAAAATTATCTCAGCAGTAGTAGGAAATCAACCACCAGATTTACTTTGGTACGTACCCCAATTGACGGGAAAACTAGTAGAATTAGGCGCGATTAAACCCCTAGAAAGTTGGTTAGAAACAAGTAGTCTTCAACCTGAAATTATTCCCACAATGTTTAGTACCATGGAATTAGACGATCATCTTTGGTCAATTCCTTTTGCTACTAATAATGCTGCGATTTTTTATCGTCCTAGTTTATTTGCACAAGCAGGTATTACTAAATTACCAGAAACTTGGTCAGAATTAAAAGAAGTAGCGACAAAATTAACTAAAGATGTAGATAATGATGGCAAAATTGACCAACATGGGTTATTATTACCCCTAGGTACAGGAGAATGGACGGTATTTACTTGGTTACCTTTTATCTATAGCGCTGATGGTGATTTATTAGTAGATAATCAACCCCAATTAGTTAACCCAGGAACAATCAAAGCTTTAGAATTTGGTAAAGAATTAATAGATTCAGGAGTAGCTATTCTCTCTCCCCCAGAAAGAGGTTATGAGTTAGATCAGTTTATCTCAGGAAAAGTGGCGATGCAAATAACTGGACCATGGACCTTAGGACAACTTAATCAAATTGGTATCGATTATGATGCCTTTACTATACCAAAATTAGCAACAAAAGCCGCTGTCTTGGGTGGAGAAAATGTCTTCTTATTTAAGACTAATTCCACCAGAGAAGCAGCAGCAATTAAGTTTTTAGAGTATATATTGAGTGCAGAATTTCAAACTAAATGGGCTTTAGGAACTGGTTATCTACCTATTAATAGTCAAGCAGAACAAAGTGAATCTTATCAAGCTTTTGTGAATGAAAATCCTATCCTCAAGGTGTTTATAACTCAAATGGATTGGGCGCGATCGCGTCCTCTCATCTCCAATTATACTATACTCTCAGAAAATCTTGGTCGGGCTATTGAGTCTTCTTGGTTAGGTAAATCTAGTCCAACTGCATCCCTAGAAGCATCACAAAAACGTCTAGAAGGGAGTTAATGAGTATCATCTATCCCCCTTGGTTACAACCTGGTGATCATCTTACGGTAATCGCCCCTAGTGGTAGTTTAAATTCTTTAAGTATATTTACTCAAGGGTTAGAAATCTGGCGATCGCAGGGTTACCAAATAGATATTGACCCTCAATGTTATAATAGCCATAGTTACCTAGCAGGGACAGATGAACAACGACGTCAAGCCCTAAAACAAGCTTGGTTAAATCCTCAATGTCGGGGGATTATCTGTGCTAGGGGAGGTTATGGGAGTACTAGACTATTAGAAAATTGGTCATGGTCAAATCTCGACTTGTCTTCCCCAAAATGGTTGATTGGTTTTTCCGATATCAGCGCTTTATTGTGGAGTCTGACTAAGGTAGGAATAGCTAGTATCCACGCTTCTGTCTTGACTACTCTACCCTCTGAACCAGACTGGTGTCAACAACGTCTCTTTGATTTGTTACAGGGAAAACCATTACCACCCCTTGAGGGTAGCGGTTGGGGAGGAGGTAAAACCACAGGAACTCTTTTAGCAGGTAATTTGACCGTAGCTACTCATCTCTTGCAAACACCCTCTCAACCTCCCTTAAATGACGTAATTTTAGCCATAGAAGAAGTAAACGAATTGCCCTACCGCGTCGATCGCCTGTTGACCCATTGGCGGATGTTAGGATTATTACAACAGGTGAAAGGAATCGCTTTAGGAAGTTTTAGTGGTTGTACACCTTTAGAGAATACCTCTAGTTGGGAGATAAATCAGGTATTGCGCGATCGCCTCACTGATTTGTCTATTCCCATAGTGTCTGACTTACCTTTTGGTCATGGTAGTGCTAATGCTGCTTTAATAGTTGGTTCAAGGGTAGAATTAGATGGCGATCGAGGTTTATTAACAACTCTCTATCCATGAAGCAGTTAAAATGTTTAGGATTAGATCCAGGTTTAGCTATTATTGGTTGGGCTTTGTTAGGTGGTAAGGAATCTTTACACCCCCAACTCTACGACTACGGTACAATTGAAACCGATAAGAGTCTCTCTACACCAGCTAGGTTAACGATTATTGAAGGGGATATGGTGTCTTTAATCTCGGAATTACAACCAGATTTAGTCGCGGTAGAAATGCCTTTTTTTTCCCGAGAAATTAAAGCAGCAGGAGGAGTACTGCAAGCTGTGGGTATCATTAATCTTGTTTGTTATCGTGAACTTCAGATTACCCCTATTTTTCTTCATCAAGCTTCCTGGAAGGCTTATCTAGGTAATGGCAAAGCTAATAAAGCCGAGGTCGCCGAAACTATTCAATCTCTGTTTACTTTACCGGATCTTCCGATTAATGATACCGTCGATGCGATCGCGATCGCCTACGCTGCTTTTGGGGGATTACGTAATAATATTTAGTTCTTCTGTGGTTATTTTTTTCTCTTGAGCAGATTCTCGATGAGGATTTTTAGGGAAATTAATCGACGGCAATACTATAAATAACGGGTAAGTTGTACACGATAACGTTGTTTTTTGGTAACTTGTATTTCCCCTACTTCTAATCTTCCCTTACCCTGAAAAGAGATTAAATCTCCCTGTTGCAGTAAATGACTCGCGCTGCTTATTTCTTTCCAATTAACCCTCACATCACCAGAGTTAATCGCTTCTGCCATTTTACTACGGGATAAGCCAAATCCCGCTGAGGCGATCGCGTCTAAACGTAAAGAAGCTTCAACCGTGTTCATTTCTTTAGTTTTGGGTGGTCTAATTTTTAACTCACTCAGTGGAATGACTTTAGTTTCTACGGGTACAGAACGAACTTGTAATAAAGAAGTACACAAAAACTCTTCTAAATCTGGAGTAATAATCATTTGTGCACCTCTTTCCCCTAAAACGATAATATCACCAATTTTATCTCTAACTATACCCGTTCCTAAAGCTGCACCTAAAAAGTCTCTATGAGTAGCTACATCGAATAAAAAATTACCCGCAATCTCTAAAACCACTAATTCCCAATCTTCTGTAGTTAATGGTACTTCTTGTCTAGCGATACCCAGTCTTTGACGCTCTGCTTGTGGATATCCCCCCCAAGCTAAACATTGTAACTCTGTCAGATTTTTAAATATCGGCAATACTTCTACTAAAATAGCAGGAGAGAGGAAATCAGTCAGCATCACCGACCAGGTTTTTAAGGCTTGTTCAGCTTTATCTAAGATACGGGCGATCGCTTCTCGATTTTCTACTCTTGTTAAGATTTCGTCTCTAGGTAACATTTATGAATTCTGCTGTTTTGTTTCATTTGGCTATACCTATCAATGATACTGTTAAAGCTAAGACTTTTTATCATCAGGGATTAGGTTGTACCATTGGTCGTGAAAATACTCAAGCGATTATTTTTAATTTTTATGGTCATCAACTGGTAGCTCACATGACTAAACAACCCCTAACACCCCAAAGAGGGATTTATCCTCGTCATTTTGGTCTAATTTGTACCACTGAGAATGATTGGTCAACTATTCTTGATTTAGCTACGACTAACTCTTTAGTTTTTTACGAACAACCTAAATTAAGGTTTCCTGGAGAGTTGACCGAGCATCGTACCTTTTTCCTAGAAGATCCCTTCTATAACCTCCTAGAGTTTAAATATTATCGTCATGCAGAGGCAATTTTTGGAGGATGGGAATTAGCGAAAATAGGCGATCGCCCTTAATAGGGTGAACTTTGTACTATTAGTAATCATGTCATGGTCGGACCGAAGCATCAGACAGAAGCGTTAAAGAATACCGACCAAGACAACCAAGCAATAAATTTATTCTTATTTAAATACAAAAAGCCTAGTTTAACTTATTTTTGATAATTTTAATTAAATATTTAAGTTAAAAAAATCAATCATATTTTTTTTGATTAATTAAAATCGGCAACTAATACTTATCCTCACTTAAGTATAATCACGGCATATCTCAAAAAAACCAAAAAACAAGTGTTCTTACTTTTTACTTATTTAAGAAATTGTTGAATTCTAGAAATAAGAGGAATTGATAATTTTTATTTACCAAAAGTAGAACCATGAGTATTAACACAACTATTACTAACAGTCAACAAGAAATTGAGGTACAAGGTTTTCCTGATACACTAGGTCCTATTACAG
>RECR01000034.1 GCA_007693955.1 Gloeocapsa sp. DLM2.Bin57 | reverse complement strand
GTCTCCCTTGTCTTACCTCATGATAACTTTTCTGTAAAAAACCTACACTTGTGAGGGGGGAGAGGGGGAGTATGATATATAGGCATAATAAAACCTAAAACCCTACACCCTACACCCTAAAAATACCCTTGAATTAAGAAATCATCTTTAAATTGACGCAGGGTAACTTGATTAAGGTTTAAAGCTTTATTCATCTCTAGTAAACCCAAATCACCTACGGGAGATGGTGCGCTTTCACCACCGATAATTTTAGGAGCGATAAAAGCCATGACTTTTTGTACTGCTCCTGTGTTAATAGCTGCTGCTGCTAATTTTTGTCCACATTCCCATAGCACAGAGGAAAAATCCCGTTTAGATAGATATTGCAATACTGTTAAGGGTTGTAGAGAGTCTAACTCAACGATTTCGATACCTTTTTGCAGTAAATGTGCTTTAAGGTCAGGATTAGCACCCCTTTCGGTAAAAATCAGGGTGGGTGCGTTCTTAATGTCCCAAAGATTGGCTTCTCGGGGTAAGTCTAAACTACGACTCATGACAATTCTTAAGGGATTGCGATCGCTGATTCCATGAGTAGTAAGATGAGGATTGTCACGACGCAGGGTATTACCCCCAATAATAATTCCATCTACTCCCGCGCGAATATGATAGACGAATTCTCGGGAATCTTTTGCTGTTATCCAAGCGCTATTACCCGTTGAGGTGGCTATTTTACCATCTAGGGTCATAGCGTATTTTAAGATACCAAAGGGGTTACATTGAGTAACACGATGAATAAAAGCCTCGTTTAACTGTTGACAAGCTGGAGTTTCTACCCCAACTACTACTTCTATTCCTGCTTCAACTAGACGTTGAATACCCGTACCTGAAACCCGAGGATCTGGATCAACCATACCTACGACTACTTTAGCAATACCATGTTGAATGACAGCTTCTGTACAGGGTGGGGTGCGTCCGTAGTGGTTACAAGGCTCTAGGGTAACGTACATAGTTGCTCCTTGTGCTGCTTCCTGGGCTGCTTTGAGAGCAAACACTTCGGCGTGGGGTTGACCTAACGCAGGATGATAACCTTCACCGACAATCTGTTCACCTTGGACGATAACCGCACCTACCATGGGGTTAGGACTAGTTTTACCCCAACCTAAACGGGCTAATTCTAAAGCTCGTTGCATCATTTTACGGTCAAAGGGAGAAGCTGTCATTTGTTTAGTTGAATAAGTGTTTACGTGGATTAAAGGTTTCTATCTCTCTCAACTGTTGATATAGTTTTAATTGTTCCTCGCTAATTTCTTTGGGTATAACTATTTTAATCTCCACGAGTTGATCACCTCGATTTCCCTGACGATCTAGATAACCTTTATTGGCTAGACGTAAACGTTGTCCTGATTGTACTCCTTTGGGTACATTCATTTTGACGAGTCCATCAATGGTAGGAACTTCGATCGCGCATCCTATCACTGCTTCTGCTGGGGTGATAGGTATTTGACAATAAATATCGTAATCTTCTAGGGTAAAAAGACGATGGGGAGAGATAGTAATCTCTAGGTATAAATCTCCTCCATTGATACCTTGATTTTTAAGTCTGATTTTTTGACCATCGAACATACCTGGTGGCATTTCGATTTCTAGCGATCGCCCATCTTCGAGACGTATTCTTTCTTTTCCTCCTGTATAGGCTTTTTCTAGGGGTAAAGTCAATCTCGCTTCTATATTCTTTGGTTTTGGGGCTGAGGAAACGCTTTTAACGGTTTTGGTTGTTCCTGGGCGATAAGCTGCTGTTGTTTGACTTCTAACTCGTTCTGTTGGTCTTTCTTGTGTTTTATTAAAATAGGTGGCTCTTTCTCTAATCTTTTCTGCTACGGGATTAGATGGAGTTCTTTTTGCGCCATTTTTATTCCATAAACGAGTATTTAGTTTTTGTTGACTATCATAGGCTTTTCTTTTTTCCTCATCGTGTAAAACGTCATAAGCTTCGTTAATATTCTTAAATTTTTCTTCTGCTGATTGATCATCAGGATTTACATCAGGATGATATTGACGGGCTAATTTCCGAAAGGCTTTTTTTATTTCTTCCTGAGTTGCGTTGCTAGGAACTCCTAATATCGCGTAATAATTACGATTTTGCATATTTATTTATCTGAGAGAACTTTTGCGCTGTTCTAAAACCACTCATCGTCCTCCTCATCCCAGTCATTTTCATAGGGAATATTATTACCTCGACCACGTTTTTTATTGTAGGAAGAATTACTCTGAGGTGGGTAATCATTTTTAGGAGATTTTCTGGATTCATAATCATCGCGATAACCTCTAGTCGGTGGTTCTTCCCGATAACCTCTAGTTGGTGGTTCTTCCCGATAACCTCTAGTCGGTGGTTCTTCCCGATAACCGTTTCTAGGGGTTTCTTCCCGATAACCTCTAGTCGGTGGTTCTTCCCGATAACCACTTCTAGATTCATACTCATCGCGATAACCTCTAGTTGGTGGTTCTTCCCGATAACCTCTAGTTGGGTTATTATACCTATCTTCTGTAGGATAGCGAGGAGAGGAACGATAGTCATCGCGATAATAATCTCTAGAAGAATAATAGCGGTCATCTTCTTCCTCTTCATCCCCAATTAAAGTACGACGCAGAGAAGCAAAGAAACCCTCATCTTCTTCTGACTCATATTGTAGTCTTATTTCCCGGTTTAATTCGTAGAGTGCGTCTTGTAAATCTGCTTGAGTTCTATCTAAGCGTCTTTCGTCTCCTTTTTCGAGACTATCGAGGATATCTTGACAGAGGGCGTCGATACGACGACGATAGTAACTAGCAAATTGAGTACCGTAGTCTAAAGCCACTTCTTTTAGTTTTCTTTGGGCTTGATCTGCTAGAGTTTTAGCGCGGTTGCGTTTTTCGATTCTTTCTTTACGTTCGCGATCTTCTTGGGCAAATTGAGTCGCTTCTGTAATCATGCGATTTACTTCGCTTTCGGTGAGGGTAGAAGAACCTTGAATAATTACGCTTTGCTGCCTTCCTGTAGTCTTATCTACCGCGGTTACTTGGAGTATCCCATTAGCGTCTATATCAAAAGCTACCTGTACTTGTGGCATTCCTCTAGGGGCTGGGGGAATTCCCGTCAGACGAAATTTACCGAGGGATTTGTTACCTGTTGCCATTTCCCGCTCACCCTGGAGTATATGTATTTCTACCATGGTTTGGTTATTTTCTGAGGTAGAAAAGATATCTGATCTTCTCACAGGTATAGTGGTGTTTCTCGGGATGAGTTTCTTCATTAATCCCCCTGTAGTTTCGATACCTAAAGATAGGGGGGTTACGTCTAATAAGAGAATATCTTTTACTTCTCCTTGGAGGATACCTGCTTGAATAGCGGCGCCAACGCCTACGACTTCATCGGGGTTAACGTTTTCGTTGGGTTCTATGTTAATATAACTTCTAACTAATTCTTTAACCATAGGCATTCTCGTTCCTCCCCCTACGAGAATGACCTCGTCAATTTGAGCAGGAGTAATATTAGCGTCATAAAAGGCGCGTTTGACGGGACGACGCAACCGACTAACTAAGTCTTCGCAGAGTTCCTCAAATTTAGCGCGACTGAGTTGAGTTTCGATGTGTTTTGGTCCATCTTCTGTGGCGATGATAAAGGGGAGATTGATTTCGGTGACGCTAACTCCTGAAAGTTCTATTTTGGCTTTTTCTGCTGCTTCGATCAGACGTTGTAAAGCTTGGCGATCGCGTCTTAAATCTACACCTTCTTTGGCTTCAAATTCTGTAGCTAACCAATCGACAATTTTTTTATCGAAGTCATTACCCCCTAGTTGGGTATCACCGCTAGTAGCTTTAACTTCAAAGACTCCGTCTCCTACTTCTAGGATAGAAACGTCAAAAGTTCCTCCCCCAAGGTCAAAAACTAAGACTGTTTGGTTTCTCCGTTGTTCTAAACCATAAGCTAGGGAGGCTGCGGTAGGTTCATTGATTATTCTCAATACTTCTAATCCTGCTACTCTCCCTGCGTCTCTGGTTGCTTGGCGTTGAGAGTCGTTAAAATAGGCGGGTACGGTAATAACTGCGCCTGTTACTGGTTCACCGAGATAACGACTAGCTTCTTCTGCTAGTTTGCGCAATACCATTGCTGAGATTTCTTCTGGGGCGAATTCTTTTTTCAGACGGGGACATCTTATTTTAATATTACCCGTCTCATCACTACGAATAGTGTAGGGAACTCGTTTGGATTCTGTCTCTAGTTCAGCATAGCGACGACCTATAAACCTTTTTACTCCATAAAAGGTATTTTGAGGGTTTAACACCGCTTGGCGACGGGCTAATTGTCCTACTACTAGTTCACCGTCTTTATTAAACCCTGTTACTGAGGGAGTAGTACGCATTCCTTCGGAATTAGCGATTACTAGTGGTTTTCCCCCTTCCATCACTGCTACTACGGAGTTAGTTGTGCCTAAGTCTATGCCTACTACTCTACCCATGCCTAATAATTTTCTCTCTAGAAAGCTCTATCTTATTATAATTTTTGTTAACTTTTTTTTGGTAACCTTAACTAGCTTTTGAGGTTAAAAATCTTCTGGATTACCTCTTCTACTACTTTATCTGGTGTGGATGCTCCTGATGTGACTCCTACGGTGATTTTTCCTGCTGGTAGCCAGTTTTCGGCAATTTCTAGGTCTTTTCCTAGGGGTTTATGTTCTACTTTATTTCCAGAGCCGATGCGATCGCTGCTATCGATATGATAAGAAGGTATCCCTCTAGCTTGGGCTATTTCCTGAAGATGGGTAGTATTAGAGGAGTTATAACCCCCAATTACTACCATTAGGTCTAATTTTTGTTCTACTAGTTCAAACATAGCATCTTGGCGCTCTTGTGTGGCGTCACAGATGGTGTTAAAACTCATAAAGTGCTCATTTAAATTTAACGGTCCATATTTTTTGAGCATTGTATGTTCAAATAGTTTACCTATTTGTTCTGTTTCGCTTTTCAGCATGGTGGTTTGATTGGCTATTCCGACACGGGTTAAGTCTAAATCGGGGTCAAATCCTGGTGAGTAAGCTTTGGCGAACCGTTGCAGAAATTCGGCTTTATCTCCTCCATTGAGGATATATTCAGCGACGTATTCTGCTTCGGCTAAATTTAAGACGATTAGATATTTATCAGCAAAGGAACTAGTAGCGATGGTTTCTTCGTGGTTATATTTTCCGTGGATAATGGATGTATAGTCTTTTTTCTTGTGTTTTTCTACTGAATTCCACACTTTAGCTACCCAAGGACAGGTAGTATCTACGATTGTACAACCTTTAGAGTTTAATAACTGCATTTCCTCTACACTTGCGCCAAAAGCTGGTAATATTACCACGTCTTGTGACTCTACCACTGAGAAGTCTTTTTCTCCTGCTTCTACCTCTATAAAACCTACTGACATTTCTTTAAGACGTTGGTTAACCGATGGATTATGAATAATCTCATTAGTAATCCAGATTCGTTCTGTGGGAAAATGTTGACGAGTTTCATAAGCCATAGCTACAGCGCGTTCAACTCCCCAACAGAAGCCAAAAGCTTGGGCTAAATGAATAGTTACCTGACCTTGAGTCAAGGTATAATTATGATCGCGAATGGTTTGAATGAGATTACTCTGATATTCCTGATTCAAAACGCCACTGACTTCTGCTTGATGACCAAAGCCACGACGGTGGTAGTTTTCTGATTGTTGTAGTGAACGTTTAAAAGCTTTTGTATCCATCGGGTGAAATAGTAAAGATTTCTTAACCAATGGCTAGATTATAACAGATAGGCGCATTATCTTGAGTCTTACCTCAGTTCTAGTTGATTTTTTGAATTAATTAGTTTACCCTTGATAAAAATGTTTCGGTAAAACTAAATGTTACAAAAAAAATCAACAGTACTATTTTGTTTGCGGGTTTGTTATTGATAGGCTATGCTAGCAAAGTGGAAGCCGCGAGCATAACCGATGTGTCCGAGACCATTGTAATAACACCTAGCCCTGGCGAAGTTTTTCAGGTACAACCAGGACAAACTCGAAGCGTATCAGGTTCTGTAGGGGGAAATATTGAATTTCAATTTGATTTAGGTTCGGATGAATTTGGTACTTTTACAGCCACTGTAGATGGTACATTTACACACCATGGTGTTAATTTTCCCATTTTTGGAGAAAAATCATTAGGCTTCTTGGATGAAAATACCTCACATACTGTTACAATACCTATAGCTGCTAGTTCAGTTGGTACTCCACTACCAGCAGGCAGTTATAGTTCCTCAATAAGTGAAATAGATGTTTTTGTTACACGCACTATTCCAACAAGTATTCCTCCTTTTCAGGTAACCGCAAATGTAACAGCCGAAAACAATAGTAGTGATTGGTCAATAGAAGAACGAGTAGTACCTGAGCCTTTAACAATTTTAGGTTCTTTAACAGTTGCTGGGTTTCTTCCTCTACTTAAGAAAACGAAAAAATAGACCTGTAGGGTGGTTTTTTTGTAACCATTGTATTTACATAGCAACCTATGTGGAAACGCACCACCATGATTGAGTAGGTGGGTTACGCTGTCGCTAACCCACCCTACAATATACCTAATACCTGGATCATTAATTATTGCTGCTTAACCAATTGCACAAATCTTGTTCTTGGTGAAAATCCAATAAAGCTTCTCCTAAGATTTTTTCGATTAATTCAATAAAGTTTTGTTGAACACTCTCATCTGTCAATTTTATTTTAGCCTGACTTATCAGGGAACGTGCTCTCCTCTGTAGAGATTCTTCATCTGCTCTGATGATTTTCAGTAACTCTATACCCAAAGAATCCACATTTTCTGGTAATTCGTCTAGATAAATAACTTTAACTCGATTGAGAAGTAAGTTCTTGAAAATGTTCTGGTACTTCTCTAGCTACACGAGAGTTAGGATAAATTACTACTACTGACCAAGTTGGTAAAGGCTTATATTGCCTCAGAAAGAGAAAAAGCTCCCCAAAAATACGATAGTATAAATCAGGGTAGGGTTGAAATTGAACTTCAAGTAGATAAAAAGTTTGACCTGTTTGTGCCAATTTAGGGTAAAAAAGCCCATCTAAACGAAATGAGAGTTGTTTAACTTCTCGGGAAGTGAATTGATATTGACTAGTTACAGTAGCAGGTAAACCTATCAATTCAAAAAATGTCTCAGGAAATGTTAAAAAATATTATAAAAGAGACTATCTGTTTTCATGGGGAGAATTTTTTGGTTGAAAAAGCAGTCATGATTATTTAGATAGTAATATTAAATGGGTTTAAAGAGTCTAATAGAGATAATCAAAATTATCATGGTGAAAAGGTAGCTTTTGGTACATTGGCTTCTTTATTTTTGACGGATAAACCTAGTCAAATCATCGAGGAGGTTTATAGTTTCTGTGAATCAATCGGTCTTGCTACTACTTTAGCTGATATTGGTTTAGCCGAGGTAAGGGATGAAGAGTTAATGGAAGTAGCCAAAGCATCCTGTACTGAAGGTGAAACCATTCATAATGAACCAATTCCTGTTAATCCTGAGATGGTGTTTGCAGCTATTAAAACCGCTGATGCTGAGGGTAAAAGACGCAGCCAAGTTGAAAATTTTGCTCAAAACCTTGACAAATTCGGAAAAAATTGTTAGGCTTGCAGAAGCTCTCTTAGAGCCAAGTTAGTTTTTAAGGAAAAAAGTCAATGGATGTTTCTGGCAGTAGTAGTTTAACTATGCTTCAAGAAACTGTTTTAGAAGACGGAGATTCTCATCATAGTAGCATCCGTGGTTAGTTGTTGACTAGATAAAAGTAATTGGTTTTATCTTTGGTCATCCCTAACTACGGTGACTGCAAGATCAGAAGATTTAACCAAAACAGTTTTAATTAATGATAATTATAGTCTTTTTTGAAGCAGAAAAGGCTAACTGTGGGCTATTCTTGTAACTTTAATAAGCCTTAATCTGAAAGCCACGAATGAAAAGTGGCTCAATATTGTCATAAGCACAAATGGAGGTGAGTCATGGCAAGAAGAAATCTCTTAAAAGATTTATTACAACCTAATGCTTTAGAAGCAGCTAAAAAGGAGGCGAATCGTTTTCCTGCAGCTGAATTAGTACAGTTATTGATGGAAATTGAACCCGAAAAAAGGGTCTTAGCATTTCGATTATTAGAGAAAGATAAAGCAGCTAAGGTATTTGAGTATCTGCGCCCCGAAGATCAAGCAGAGATGATTCAGACGATGGAAAGTCAAGAGGTGATGAATCTTTTAAATACACTAGAAGCAGACGATCGGGTTCGTTTGTTTGATGAATTACCTGCCAAAATAACGAAAAGACTGATTGCTAATCTCAATCCCGAAGATAGACAAGCAGTAGATTTATTGTTGGGTTATCCTGAAAATAGCGTGGGTCGAATGATGAATTTACGCTATCTTGCTCTCAAAGATAACAATACAGTAGGGAATACTATAGAAGCAGTTAGTCAATCCAATCTCACCGACAATCAATTAGCAATTATTTTTGTGATTGATCAAGAAAGATTTTATCGTGGCTTTATCCGAACAGTTCGTCTTTTCAAATACGAGAAAAATCAACCAATTAGTAGTTTAGTAGAAGGGCAAGAAATTGCTGTAGCAGCCACTGCGCGCAATTTACAAGCCGTTAGCATCCTCAAAAATAATGATCTTCCTGCGATTCCGGTATTAGATAATGAAGGACGCTTAATAGGAGATATTATCTTTGATGATGTTATCGATCTTGTGGAAGAAGAGGCTACAGATGCAGCCTTAGCTCAAGCAGGGGTAGGTAATCTCTTAAGTCGTGATAAAGTCTGGAGCGATCGCTTAATTCGTGGTTCATCTTGGTATGCAATCAGACTAAGAATTTTATTTCTCATTATCACTTTAATTGGCGGAATGTTAGTTGGAGGGGTAATTGAGCAATTTGAAGATGTTCTGGGGGCAATTCCGGCAGCTGCTATATTTATTCCTTTAGTCATGGATATGGGGGGGAACGTTGGTACTCAATCTACTACTGTCTTTGCTAGGGGATTAGCTTGGGATCACATCAACGTCAATCGTTTTTTTCCCTATTTACTCCGTGAAGCGCGTATTGGTCTAATTATGGGAGTAATTTTAGGTGCAGCATCAGGGATTATTGCTTATTTTTGGCAAGGTGCACCCAATAACCTTCCTCTATTAGGTATGGTTGTGGCAATTTCTCTAATTTGTGTGGTTACGTTAGGAGCGTTTTTAGGAGCTATTTTACCTTGGGTAATGCTAAAATTAGGTTTTGATCACGCACCTGGAGCTGATCCTTTTATTACCACCATCAAGGATTTTACAGGACTATGGATTTATTTTTCCTTAGTATCTTGGTTAGTAGCTTAGAATCTGCTCATCATGGAAAATTTAGAATTTGCTATTAGACTGCTAGTTGCTTTTTTACTTGGCTCTGCTTTAGGGTTAGAGCGTCAATGGCGACAACGTTTAGCAGGATTACGTACCAACACACTAGTTTCTAGTGGAGCTGCTCTATTTGTGATGTTATCTGTACTTACTCCGGATGATTCTAGTCCTACTCGTGTAGCTGCTCAAATTGTTTCGGGAATAGGTTTTTTAGCAGGGGGTGTAATTCTCAAAGAAGGATTAAGCGTACGTGGTTTGAATACAGCAGCTACTATTTGGTGTGCTGCGGCGATCGGGAGTCTCTCGGGAGCAGGTTATTTTACTGAAGCTTTTATGGGTGCTTTGGCTGTTTTAATTGCTAATACTATTTTACGCCCCCTCGGTTATCTAATTAATCAGCAACCTTTGCAGAACACAGAAATAGAATTATGTTATCAATGTTCTCTAATTTGTTACAGTGATTATGAAGCCGAGGCTAGATCTTTCTTATTGCAATCTTTAAATAATGATAAATTGAAATTGCTTTCTTTGCGTAGTGAGGATTTAGAAGATGCTCCCGATAAGGTGGAGGTAGAAGCAGAAATAGTAACTCAAACCCGCGATGATAAACTTTTGGAGGGAATTATCAGTAAGTTGAGTTTAAATCCTAAAATAACCTCTGCTAATTGGCGGATCATTGAACAAGAGTTTGGATAAATCAGTAACTGAGTAAAACCGCTAATTTTAGTTAAATGTTCTTGAATAGGATTCATAATGAACCAATTCCTGTTAATCCTGAGATGGTGTTTGCAACTATTAAAACCGCTGATGCTGAGGGGAAAGACCTAGGTTTTCATGCACTTAAACCAGGTCAAAGATGCACAACCACACCCAGGTATCATACCTGGGGTGTCCCGAAGGGATTCGCTTCGCGGTACGCCTGATCCAAACCTCAATCTCCACAAGTTTTTCAGCCCCCCTGTCACCCCGTCAGATTTTTGTTCTGGTGCAAGATGTAAGTTTAATAGACCTCATCATGAGATCCTAAATTTAG
>RECR01000033.1 GCA_007693955.1 Gloeocapsa sp. DLM2.Bin57 | reverse complement strand
AGGATTAATATTTACCCAAAAGCCTCTTTCTACTTCAGAAGGGGGCTTTTGGTTTAAAGCGCTATTTTTCAAGGGCTAGATTCAGTAGAAAATAAATTAGCTTAATTTATTTTATTTCATCCTGATTCTGTATATAAGTTTTAAGGGTTGAAATAGTAACACCACCACAACTAGCCACAAAATATGAACCATTCCAAAATACGTCTTTATGATAGCTTTGCTCTATCTCAGGGAATTCTTGCTGACGGGGTGACAACAAGGTTGAACTCAAGGCAGGGGGTAGGGTGTAGGGGGTAGGGTGTAGGGAAAAAAGTCAACGGATTATTTAATTTAAAATTCCATATATTACAATCTTTGATTTAACGGTGCGAGTGTCAATCCCTGCTATACACTCTTACAAAAGCTATGTATCTCATTTAAGTTAGGGGGAGCAAGGTTACTCTCTAGATGTAACCATAATAGATATTCTAGATTACCAGCAGGACCAGTTAGGGGTGAATTGGTTAATCCCCTATATTGCCAACCTAGGTCAAGGGCTGCTTGTAACACAGTATTTATAGCTTGACCTTGGGCAAGGCGATCGCGCACTACCCCTTTTTTGCCTATTTGTTCCCTACCTACTTCAAATTGAGGTTTAACTAAGAGAATAACTTCTTTAGGAGGTATTAATAACTCCCAGAGAGTAGGTAAGACTTTAGTCAGAGAAATAAAGGATAAATCCATTACCCCTAGATTAGCAGGAGTTTCCCCACCATATAAATCCTCTGGTTGCAGATAACGAAAATTACTTCTTTCCTTAAGGATTAAACGACTATCCTGACGTAATTCCCAAGCAACCTGACCATAACCTACATCCACACCATAAACTAGTTTAGCCCCATTTTGTAATAAACAATCGGTAAACCCTCCTGTAGAGATACCCCCATCTAAACAAATGCGATCGCTCACCACTATCTTAAATTCGGCGATCGCTTTGGCTAACTTTTCTCCTCCCCGAGACACATAAGGAGGTTTAGAGAATATTTCGATAGTTGCCTCAATAGGTATTTCTGTACCTGGTTTATCTATCACCCGTTGATTAACCTTTACCCAACCCGCCCTAATCAAACCTATCGCTTGTTGACGGGATTGACAAAAATCTTTTTCTACCAAAAATGTATCTAATCTTTGTTTTTGCACTTTTAGCTTTTAGGTTTTAATTCTTAATTCTTAATTCTTAATTCTTCATTCTTCTTCAGGCATTCTCACCGTTATTCTACTAGGAGTAATGATCACTTCTGCGCCGAGTTGTTCCATCTTTTTCAGGGCTAATTCTCGGGTTTGATCGTCTCTAGCATTAGTATAAACCCCCATCCAAGCGCTAGCTTGCACTAATCTACCATCGGGGTTGGTGGCTAAAAATGCGGCGGTTTCTTGGGCGCGCCTAGCGGCATTTCTAGCTTGGTCTGTATCGTGATATAATGCCCAATTAGCACCGATTTCGTAAGAACGTTGGGCGGTTTCATAATCACCTAAAAAGAGGGTTTCATCTATCGCTTTATAAATCCAAATTTGATAAGCTAAATCAGTTTGGGGAGTCAGATACTCCAATCCTTCATCCATGAGGGCGATACTTCTGAGGGGATCTCCTCCAAATAGAGAAGTAGCAGGAGCTAAAATAAAGTAAGCCCCTACAAAACGGGGATCTTTATTAATTACGCTTGCAAAATAATCGCCACTGAGAGTGTTACCAGTTAAATTACGCGCAGGTCCATCGCCATAATATTGAATAAAATCGAGAAATATCCAGTTAGCTAGTAAATTATTATAACCAAAAGTAGGTAATTGTTCTAATATATTGAGACGTAGTCGTTTTTGTTGTTCTTCCTTGAGAGCTTCCTCTTGGGTTAGACTAGATTTATCTTCATTAGCTCTCGGCAATTGTAACAGCACAACTCCTCCTAGAGAAGCAATCAACACTAGGACAGGTAAAATAAGAGAGGGTATTGATTTAGCGAATCCTTTCTGCATTTGGTTCACATTCTTGATCGTTTACAGGTTCATCAATAATCTCTGTTACTTCATAAGATTGACAAATAATTACGCTATAATTACCTTCATCAAAGTATGTACCCCCTGCATAAGCTCTGGTTTGATCTAGCTGATAGTTGGGATTATTGGGACGGATGGTGGCGTAATTACTATCATTATAAGCTCTAATGTTATAATCTTCAATGTATTTATGGTTAAAACTAATATTTAACAGATTAAGAGTCGCAGAATCATCTGCTCCTTGAGCAAATTCATTCTTTTCCCAATGATAAGTCTGTTGAGCACGATTAATCGAGCCTATGGTGTTTTTAAACTCTACTTCTCTAGCTTTACCCGCTTGTTTAACTAAGTTAGGTAAAGCGATCGCCGAGAAAATACTCAAAAAAATCATTACCACCATTAATTCTAACAGCGTAAAACCCAAAGATGATTTCCTACGCAGATAGAATAACAATTTGGTTTTTAACTCTAAAGGAGTATTCATGGTTCTATAGTTATATTTCTTTAACGATTTTTCCTTATCCATTTGTTGATAGGGAGACAGGGTTTAGGGTGTAGGGTGTAGGGATTATTGGTTTTTAAGGGAGCGAATTAAAGCTAGTAGGAGTCTGCCCATGGATTCACATTGAGTAAGAATTGTTCTAATGGAGGAAGCAGAAGCAAGTGTGACTTTTTGTGAAATAATGCTATGAGTTTCTAATTCTTTGAGAGAATCTTGGGCTATATA
Organism: Gloeocapsa sp. DLM2.Bin57; assembly: GCA_007693955.1. Lineage (NCBI taxonomy): Bacteria > Bacillati > Cyanobacteriota > Cyanophyceae > Chroococcidiopsidales > Chroococcidiopsidaceae > Gloeocapsa > Gloeocapsa sp. DLM2.Bin57. Next base: position 27,427 of record RECR01000033.1, on the reverse strand, counting down.
GCAATACAAGCTAAGGTGTTTGACATTTTTAAATTATGAAACCTATTACTAGTCTAGCTTTTGCCTCTTCCCTAAAAAAAAAGCGTGAGTTACTGCCTCTTTTCTTGTAAATCAGAGGAAGAAACCACGCCTCCACTAAAGAGTCTCACCTAATTTCTTCGGGAGTCAAGCCTGAGTTATACAACTAGACTTGTCTCGGGGAATAAAATTCTTAACGAACCTGTGTAGAGCCATCAGGGCAGTCATCGGTGTTACCCAGAGCAGGAAGTGACGCCGCTGGCGCATCAGATTGACACATCAGTTGTGAATACTCACCAGCAGCATGTTCAATACGTCCAACGTAAGCTCTTGTACCGTCGTTATCATAGTTATCATTTGCAGGTATGGCATCGGCACTGTCAGCATCGTTAGCTACAATCAACGCATCATTCTCTACGTTGCTGATATATTCGTTAGGAATAGTGATACCTAAAAGTTCTAAAGTTGGTGCGAATTCCTGTCTTTCAAAGTGATAAGCTTGTTGACTTCTGTTGAGTGTACCTACCGCGTTTTTGATTTCAGTTTCTCTAGCTTTACCTACTTGTCTGAGGAGGTTAGGTAGTGCAACAGCAGCAAGAACACCGATAATAATCACAACTACGAGTAGTTCAATTAAAGTAAAACCGCTTTCTTGTTTTTTGTTGTTTAGACGAGAGAGTAATTTGAATTGTAGATCGGATTTCATGGTTTTTTCTCCTGTAAGTGGAAGCGATGTAAATAAGTTTTTTTTTCCTATTAACAACATACCCACTTTTCTTTCATTTCCTATCACCCTCAGTCAAAAAATTTTTTGGCTATGGTTAGTTGATAAATTTCTCGCCGAGAAAGGTTGGTAAATGGGGCTATTTCCTTACAAGCTTGGGTTAAGCTCATTCCTTGGGCGGTTAGTCGCTCTAGCTCTTGTTTAAGCTGGTTTTCGTCTAAATACTCTATTTCTACTCCTTGATAACCCCCAACCACTAGGGTATATTCTCCCTGGGGTTGTCGGTGTTGGTATAATTCCCTAGCTTGAGCGATCGTGCCTCGCCACAAATCTTCATGAAGTTTGGTTAACTCTCGGGCTAAAACCAAGGGGCGATCGCTGCCTAGTTGAGCTAAATCCTCTAAAGTAGTCAATAAACGATGAGGAGCTTCATAGAGAATAATCGTGCGAGTTTCCCTTTCTAACTGATGGAGACGGGCTTTTCTGAGTTTAGCCTTAGTCGGTAAAAACCCTTCAAAGACAAAGCGGGAACTATCTAAACCCGCTACCGCTAAAGCGGTAATAACCGCGGTAACCCCAGGAATAGGAATAACCTCAATACCGGTGGCGATCGCCTCTTGGAGGATTTCCAAACCAGGATCAGAAATAGTGGGCATACCCGCGTCTGTAACTATAGCGATGCTTTTACCCTGTTGTAATAAATTAATCAATTCAGAGATACGGGAGTTACGATTATGGTGATGATAACTAATTTGGGGTGTGTTAATCTGGAAATGCTGTAAAAGTTTAGCGGTATGTCTAGTATCCTCAGCGGCGATTAAATCCACCCTTTGCAGAATACGCACAGCACGATAAGTCATATCTTCTAGATTACCAATAGGAGTGCCAACGAGATAGAGAGTCATATCAGGTTCGGGTAAATAATTACGATCAAGGCGAGGTAAGGCAAGAGGCGGGCACTCTTGCCAAAGAAAAAGAAGAAGGTGTGAAGGAAAAAGTTTAAAATCATTAATTAATCGGACATGATGTCATATGAGTTCGGAGTTAGGGTTTAGGTGGAACGGTGTCAATCCGAATCCATTCGCCCATTCTTCATTTCCCTCTTGCTTGAATCCCCAAACATTTCGCGGAGTATAGTCACGGGTGAATCGAAGCATCGGGCATAATAGTTTCAGTAAAATTAACACCACTTAGAGTAGCTCCCCTGAGATTAGCTCCTCTAAGATCTGCTTTTTTGAGATATACTTTTAATAAAGTAGCATTAACTAGACTAGCTTTTTCTAAATGTGCCGATTGCAAACAAGCATAAGGCATTTGCGCTCCTCTCAAGCTTACACCCTTGAGGGTAGCCCCCATCAGATTAGCTCCAATTAAATTAACACGATTAGGTTGTTGAGAAATAGTTAAATTTAATTCTGAAAGGGTAACTAAACTTAATTTAAGATCTTGCAGAATACTGCCACTGAGATTAGCTCCGCGTAAGTTAGCTTTAGTTAGATTAGCTTCTTGAAGGGTTGCATCTTGTAAGTCAGCCTGTCGTAGTACAGATTTACTCAGATCCGCTTGATTTAAGTTAGCATCACTAAGATCTACATTAGATAAATTAGCTTGATGTAAATTAGCACGAGTTAAATTAGCATCACTGAGATCTACACCTGTTAGATTGCTATAACTGAGATTAGCTAAACTTAAATTAGCTCCACTAAGATTAACGTTAGTCAAGTTAGCTTTAGTTAGATTAGCTCCACTGAGATTAACATTATCTAAAGAAGCTTGAGTTAAATTAGCCTCACTCAAATCAGCTCCACTGAGGTTAGCTCCATCAAGATTAACCCAAGTTAAGTCAGCCCCACTTAAATCAGCTCCTTGGAGATTTACTCTAATCAGTTTAGCCCCTAGTAAACGAGCTGAATTGAGATAAGCACCTTTGAGATTCGCTCCTCTTAAATCAGCTCCACTTAAATCAGCCCAATCTAAATCACAACGAGCTAAATTGGCTTCTTTGAGGGTAAAACGGATTAAATCGGCGCGATGTAAATCAAGACGACTAAAATTTCTCTCTCCTGCTGCATATTTCCTAAGCAGTTCATCAGCGTTCATTTAGTTGTTTCAAAGCTCCTCCTGAGCTGAATAATCGGGGGTATTGTTGGCTATTATGTATGTATTCTAACTTAGAAAAAAGTTGTTAAGTATTTTTTACTGCTATAATTTAGATTAGTTAATTATTAATTTTTGTAAAGCATGACTCCCCTTATTTTGAGTATTGTACTCGGAATCATGACCTTTTTGTTTATTTTCCGAATTATATTGACCTGGTATCCCCAAGTTAATTTGAGTAGTTTACCATTTAGTTTAGTAGCTTTGCCTACAGAACCTTTTTTAGCTCCTACACGTAAGATTATACCACCTTTAGGGGGTGTTGACATCAGCCCCATTATCTGGGTGGGTATCTTTAGTTTAATCCGAGAGATTCTCCTCGGACAACAGGGTTTAATTACAATGGCGATGCGCGCTCAATAAGTTGTAGGTGTTGACATAAATGGCTATTTTGCTGTTTCCACAGCAAAGTATATATCAAATTTGTTTGATATGTTAGCACTAATCAATCAGTCAAACCTTGTTTTAAAGCGAAACGTACTAATTCTGTACGACTATTAGTACCAGTTTTACTAAAAAGACGACTAACGTATTTTTCCACATTTCTAACGCTAGTATTGAGACGACTAGCTATTTCTTTATTCATCAAACCTTGAGCAACTAAATCTAGTACACTGCGTTCTCTAGGAGTTAAATCTATTTGTAAAGACTCATTACCTACTCCTAGGGGTGTTTTTTGTCCCAACATTCCCTTGATTTGTTCTAATTCTAGGGCGATTTTAGATAAATCTCCACCACTATTATCAGTCAGTTGTTCCCGACGTTCCAGTAAATTTTTGACGATCGCTTCTAACTCTTCGGGGTCAAAGGGTTTAGAAAGATAAGCGTCACATCCTGCTTGATAACCTTGAATGCGATCGCTTGTCATGCCTTTTGCGGTAAGAAAAACCACTGGTAGAGAAACAAAACGAGTATCTTCGCGTAATTGTGCGAGAAATTTATAACCATCTACTTGGGGCATCATCACATCAGATATAATCAAATCGGGTATATCTTGCTGTAACAATTCCCAAGCTTGAGTAGCGTTACTAGCTACTGTAACTTGGAATTCGGGATTATCTTCTAGGTATGCTTTAACCGATTCCCTTACCCCTGGTTCATCATCTACCAACAAGAGTTTTTTTATTTCTGACATTATGCTTAATCTATAGAAACTGATTCAACGTCGATTACCTCTCCATCTACTTCATCAGAGTTAATTTTTGAAGCTTCAGGAGGACTCCAACTACTTGAGATAATATTTAAAAGTTCTGTTGCTAAAACAGTTATAATCACGATATCATCAATTTGACCCAAAATGGGGATAAAATCTGGTGACAAGTCAAAAGGACTAAACAAATATACTAAACTAGCAGCGACTACTAACCAACCGTAACGGGGGCTACGAATAGATTGACGATACCAGTTAACTAAAGAAATTAAAAGACTACTCATCGCTACTTCAACAAACTTTATACTATTATAGCAATATGAAACCAAGCAAAATTTTAATTTGGTATCGTAATGATTTACGTTTACATGATCACGAGCCATTATACCGAGCTATTGCTCAACAAGCCCAAGTTATTCCTTTTTATTGTTTTGACGATCGCCATTTTACTACTACTTCTTTTGGGTTTCCTAAAACTGGTAGTTTTCGAGCTCAATTTTTATTAGAAAGTGTCGCTAATTTACGTTCATCTCTGCAAAAATTAGGGAGTGATTTAATCATTAGAAAGGGTTTAGCAGAAGTTATTATACCCTCACTAGTAGAAAGCTTAAATATTGAAGCTGTTTATTATCATCAAGAAGCAACCGCAGAAGAATTAGCCGTAGAAAAAGCCCTTAAAAAGGCTCTGAAAATTCCCGTCAAATCTTTTTGGGGAGCGAGTTTATCTCATCCTGAAGATTTACCCTATTCTCTCACTGAATTACCCGAATTATTTACTAATTTTCGTAAATCTGTCGAAAAAAGTACCCCGATTAGGGATATATATACTACTCCTGATAAGTTAACACAGATTCCTGCTTTAGACACAGGGGAAATACCAAATTTAGCTGATTTAGGTTTAGCAACAATCACCCGAGATGCTAGGGGAGTCTTAAAGTTTCCAGGAGGAGAAAGCGCGGGTTTAGAGAGAGTAAAAACTTATTTTTGGCGAGAAGATAGACTAAAAGTTTATAAAGAAACCCGTAACGGAATGTTAGGGGCTGATTACTCTTCTAAATTTTCTCCTTGGTTAGCTTGTGGTTGTTTATCTCCTCGTTATATTTACCAAGAAATTAAAACTTATGAAACCCAAAGAGTTAAAAATGATTCTACCTATTGGTTAGTATTTGAATTACTCTGGCGGGATTTTTTTCGGTTTATTGCTGTTAAACATAAAAACAAAATTTTTCAACTTTCAGGATTACAAAAACTCTCTTTACCTTGGCAAGAAAATTGGCAACAATTGCAACTTTGGCAACAAGGAAAAACAGGATATCCTTTAGTAGATGCTAATATGCGTGAGTTAGCTAGTACAGGTTTTATGTCGAATCGAGGGAGACAAAATGTAGCTAGTTTTCTCACTAAAAATCTCGGTATTAATTGGATTATGGGTGCAGAATGGTTTGAATCTCTGTTAATTGATTATGATGTCTGTAGTAATTGGGGAAATTGGAATTATACCGCAGGAGTTGGGAATGACGCGCGCGGTTTTCGTTATTTTAATATTCCTAAACAATCAAAAGATTACGATCCACAGGGTAAATACCTAAAACATTGGTTACCAGAATTAGCTTTAATTCCAGGAGATAAAATTCACCAACCTTGGAAACTATCATCAGAAGAACAACGCTTATATAATGTTAGAGATTATCCTCGCCCTATGGTTGATTTTTTCCAATCAGTTAAAGCTAATGAGAAGGTGTATTTATCAGGAAACACCAGTCAAGCTAAAAGTTACACCCCCAAAAAATAACTATGAAATCTTAACCTTGCCAAACTATCCCGCAATTGTTAGGATAATATATCAATGAATCATCAGGTAAAATATGACTTCTTTTAAAACACAACCTCGTTCTTTGCTGCCTCAAGAGTTCGCTGTAATTCTTCGCAACACGGGATGGATTATTTTTTGGATACAGATTACGTTGGCTGTAATTTCAGGGGCAATTTTAGTTTTTGCCCTAGGCGATCCAAATTTTAACCTTAAGGCAAACAATTTTATGTCTGGGTCGGGATTATTATTTGCTTTCGGTGGTTTAATAACACTAATGCTAGGAGTGTATTGGGCTTTTCGCTATACTCGCTTAGCTGAGGAATTGAGCACTTTTGAGGAAGGGATACATCCCAAAAAATCAGCAGTTATTAAGCTTTTAGAACAAGGTTTAACCATCAATACCGTCGGTATAATACTAACTTTACTTGGGGTTGAAGCTGTAGTCGGTGTTTTGATTGCTAAGTCTCTTACTCAGGTAGAAGGGCTAACAGTTTACAACGCTAGTCAATTGATCGAGCCTTTAGATATGTTGGTAATTCAAGCCAATATCAACACTATCTTTGCTCAATTTATCGGTATCATTCTCCCTTTTAGACTGACAAATCGTCTTAGTCACCACTAGTTGCTGATCACAGAAAACCAAAATTAACTTTCTCTTATGCTGCGATCGCCTGTTTTTAAACGTCTCTCTCAAATTCTGCCTATTGTTTTAATGGTAGTTTTATTAACTTTTTCCGTAAAAACTATCACTCATGAACTCAAAAACGATAGTTGGCAGAATATTTGGCAATATTTACAAGGTATTCCGAAACTGCATAAACTAGGAGCAATAATCTTAACAGGGTTAGGATATCTGGTAATGGTAGGTTATGATTTATTAGGTTTTGAATATATCAGACATAGGTTAGCTCCTACTAAAATTGCTACCACCGCCTTTATTAGTTATGCTGTAGGTAATACCATTGGATTTACTGCTTTTTCGGGAACAGCAATTCGTTATCGCTTTTATTCTGGTTGGGGTGTTTCAAAAGGCAAAATTGCCCAGTTAATTCTGTTTACCCATTTAACTTTTTGGTTAGGATTATTTGCGGTAGGAGGTATCGTTTTTATTATCGATCCTCTTACCTTACCTTCTGCACTTAAATTACCTTTTGATTCGGTTCATCCTTTAGGGCTAATTTGTCTTTTTTTAGTGCTTATTTATTTTGGGGTTGGTTATTTTTGGAAAAGACCTTTACAACTAGGACCAGAATCAATTGAATTTCCTTCCGCTAAAATTTCTTTACAATTAATTGCCGTTTCTGCTCTAGATTGGGGGTTAGCTTGCGGTGTATTATATTTATTACTTCCCGAAGGTACAGGTTGGTCTTACCCTGGCTTTTTCGGCATTTATATTTTAGCTTTAACCGCTGGATTGATTAGTACTGTTCCAGGGGGATTAGGAGTTTTTGGAACGGTAATTTTAGTCTTGCGACCAGCTTCATTGTCTGCTTCTAATCTTTTAGGCGCGTTAATTGCCTATCGAATTATCTACTATTTTATTCCTTTGATTGTGGCTTTGGGATTGTTTATTATCCATGAACTTAAGCAAAATAAACATTAGGAGATTGTTAGACTCAGTGAACTGTTTCTGGTAACATTAACAGTGAACCAAAGAAAAAACAGATTGCTCCAATTAAGGTAAAGACAAGGGAAATAGTCACATCAAAACTAGAGACTTTAGGAGTAACAAAAGCAAATAAAGCCGAAATCATAAAAGCCACACAACCAAGCAAATTGATAAAAGTAACCCACCAAGAAAGGTTAGTAGGTTGCCATTGCCAATAGGCGTGGCAAGTTTCCATAAAAGCTAAATAACCCGAAACTAGGAAGAAAATTGACCCCAATAAATCGGGAATCCAAATCATTAAATCTTGCTTAAACCATTGTAATCCCGGTAGCATAGCCTCAAAAGTACTAACATTGAACAAAATTGTTCCCAAAAATTGCCAAGCACAGCTTAACCAGCCAATGTCCCGAGGCTTCCAAGCAAACCAGACCATTCGTCGTGGCGATCGCCTAGCTTGGGGTAAAAAATGCCCTGCATTCTGCGCTTGCCATAACTGTAGGTAGGCAGCTATGGTAAAGGGGATCGAACCCATAAAAAAGATGGAGTTAATAGCAATGACGTCTAGAGACCATCTGTTAGCAAGGCTTGGCAATAGACTAAATATACTTCCTAGAGCAAAAAGCATACTTCCTAGGGCGAAAATTATCCCAATCCACCAATTCAATTCCTCAGGCATCCACAGACAGGTAATCAATCTGTCTATTTCTACCCTGTTTAGATGCTTGCGGTGGTGACGCGATCGCCACAATAATTGAGAATCATCAGGTAGGCGGTAGATGCGCTGAGTAATAAAAGGCCATGGTCCGTTAGCTTTAATCAACTCAATGTGATTACCATGCTTGTTCATTGATTTTAATGATGAAATCCGCAACCTTCGGTCCTAGTCATTGAAGATTGAACTGGATGGTTGGTGAAATACTCAAGGGAATGTTTCATATCTTCTACCAAGGAAGATCCTAAGTCCATACTTACTCCGTGGCGTACCAAAATTCTTTGAATCGCCAAATCCTGGCAATTGGCGGGTAGGGCATAGGCAGGTACTTGCCAACCACGGCATCTTAAACGATCTGCGAAATCATAGAGACTAAAACCTGGATCTACCCCTGGTTTGATCTTCCAACATAAGGCGGGAATACCTTCACTCATTTCTCCGTGATAGATAACCTCAAAAGGACCTAGCTTGTCAATTTCAGCCGAGATATATTGGGCCGTCTTATAGCAAGCACTATGAATCTTCTGATATCCTTCTCTGCCCAAACGCAAAAAATTATAATACTGAGCTACTACCTGTCCTCCTGGTCTTGAGAAGTTGAGGGCGATATCTCGCATATTGCCTCCTAGGTAGTTCACCCAGAAAACTAAATCATCGGGCAGATCTTGCTCCTCACGCCAGATAACCCATCCCACCCCTAAAGGAGACAAGCCGAATTTATGTCCTGAGGCGTTGATGGACTTAACCCTGGGTAAGCGGAAGTCCCATACTAGATCCCGGGCGCAGAAGGGGGCAAGAAAACCACCACTAGCAGCATCTACGTGAATGGGGATATCTAGACCAGTTTCTGCTTGATATTTATCTAAGGCTTCTGACACTGCTTGGACTGGTTCATATTGACCTGTGAAAGTTACTCCCAGAGTTGGTACTACTCCTATGGTATTTTCATCACATCTGCTAATTACCTCTTCGGGAGTCATCAATAAACGCCCTTTTTCCATAGGAATTTCACGATGTTCGATATCCCAATAGCGTGTAAATTTGTGCCAACATACCTGTACAGGACCAGTAATTAAGTTGGGCTTGTCGATTGTCTTGCCTGCTTGCTTCTGTTTGGCTTCCCAGCGACGTTTCATCGCCATACCACCCAACATAGCAGCTTCACTAGAACCTGTGGTGGAACAACCAATGGTATTGGCTGCCATCGGTGAATTCCATAGATCAGCTAGCATATGAACGCAGCGCGCTTCTATTTCGGCTGTCTGGGGATATTCATCTTTATCCACCATGTTTTTATCAATACACTCGTCCATTAATTTGTGTACTTCTGGCTCAACCCAAGTTTGACAAAAGGTGGCTAGATTTTGGCGAGAGTTCCCATCTAACATCAACTCATCATGGATAACGGAGTAAGCATGGCGTGGATCGTGCTCAGTCTTAGGAAACTTGTACTTGGGCATACTTACTGAGAGATCTACAGAAGCATATACTTCGTCTTCAAGCTTGTGTCTTATGGAATTTTTGTCGTGCAGAACCATTTTTTTGTTATGTTATATTTTTTCACAAATTATATACCTAGTAGGAATTTTTGGGCAGTACTCTGCATCAAGCAGCTCACCTCGCTGCAGCTGTTGTCTCAACGTCTCGTGATCGCTTATTAAGGTTTATTTAGGGCTGCCTACTTAATTGATTTAACTCCCCTAGAGCTATACAATAAAAGAATATTAACTAGATATAGTCACAGTGACCAATTCCACCAAGATTAGTAGTTTTCCTCTTACGGCAGTAATAGGACAAGAAGCGATAAAATTAGCTTTATTACTCAGTGCAGTTGATCCCAACCTAGGAGGAGTAGTAATAGCAGGACGTCGTGGCACAGCTAAATCAGTTATGGCTAGGGCTATTCATGCTTTACTACCCCCTCTAGAAATAATTCAGCAAAACCCCTTTAATTGTGATCCTTTGAATAGAAGTGCTTGGGATGATCTCAGTAAAAGCGTCTATGCCCAAATAGAAGAAATACCCACAGAAATAATTCCCGCACCTTTTGTGCAAATCCCCCTAGGAGTAACCGAAGATAGGTTATTGGGTTCAGTAGATGTAGAAGCATCAGTGAGAGAGGGAGTATCGGTATTTCAACCAGGATTGTTGGCTCAAGCCCATCGAGGTGTATTGTATATAGATGAGATTAACTTATTAGACGAGCAAATCGCTAATCAGTTACTAACTGTACTAAGTGAAGGACGCAACCAAATCGAAAGAGAAGGTATTAGTTTCCAACATCCCTGTCAACCCATTTTAATCGCTACCTATAACCCCGAAGAAGGAGCACTCAGAGAACATTTATTAGATCGGATCGCGATCGTCCTTTCAGCCGATGGCGTACTAGGTTTAGATCAACGAGTAGCTGCGGTAGAACAGGCGATCGCCTATAGCAACTCTACTCAAGAATTTATCAGTCAATATACAGAAGAATTAGATAACCTCAAAACTCAGATTATTTTAGCCCGGGAATGGCTCAAAGAAGTAGAAATTACCACCGAACAAACTAGTTATCTAGTCCAAGAAGCGATTAGAGGTAGAGTTCAAGGACATCGCGCCGAAATCTTTGCCGTGAGAGTAGCGAAAGCTTGTGCAGCTTTAGAAGGAAGAAATCAAGTTAACTCTGATGATTTACGTAAAGCGGTAGAATACGTGATCGTTCCTCGTTCGATTCTAGTTGATACTCCTCCAGAAGAAACCCCACCACCTCCTCCACCACCCCCTCAACCTCCTGAATCTCAAAACCAAGATGAACAACCCGAGGATAACTCAGAAGATGAATCAGAAGAGGATACAGAACAAACTCAAAGCGAATCACCCGATATCCCTGAAGAGTTTGTCTTTGATACAGAAGGAGTGATTTTAGATCCTAGTGTGCTCTATTTCGCGCAAATGGCGCAAAGACAGGGTAAGTCAGGAAGTCGTAATCTGATCTTTTCTGAAGATCGGGGACGCTACGTTAAACCGATGCTCCCGCGGGGAAGAGTTACCCGTATCGCTGTAGATGCAACCCTCAGAGCAGCTGCGCCTTATCAAAAAGCTAGACGTCAACGTAACCCTAAACGTCGAGTAGTGGTGGAATCGGGAGATATTCGCTCTAAACGCTTAGTCAGAAAAGCTGGTGCTCTGATTATTTTTGTAGTTGATGCGTCAGGTTCAATGGCTCTCAATCGGATGCAGTCAGCTAAAGGAGCTGTAATGCAATTACTTACAGAGGCTTACGAAAATCGTGACCAAATCGCCCTGATTCCTTTCCGTGGTGAAAGAGCAGATGTGTTATTACCACCGACTCGCTCCATCGCTTTAGCGAGAAGACGTTTAGAAACCCTTCCCTGTGGGGGGGGATCTCCTTTAGCTCATGGCTTGAGCCAAGCTGTACAAGTAGGGCTAAATGCGCAAATGTCCGGAGATATCGGACAAGTAGTGATTGTCGCTATTACCGATGGTCGGGGTAATATACCTTTAGCTCGTTCCTTGGGAGAAAATCTCGAAGGAGAAAAACCCGATATCAAAGAAGAGTTATTGGGTATAGCTGGTAAAATCAGAGGACTAGGTATGAAATTATTGGTAATTGATACCGAGCGCAAATTTGTAACCACTGGTTTTGCTAAAGAGTTGGCTAAAACCGCAGGAGGTACTCATTATCATCTACCTAAAGCTAATGAACAGACGATCGCCAATATGACCAGAAACGCGATCGCTGATTTTCGTTCCTAATTAGGAATTACGAATTAATTATTTTTTCGCCCATTCTTTATTCCCCTACTCCCCTCTCTTCCCTATTCCCTGTAAATAAGCTTGATAACCGATACTCTCTAATTTGGCTTGTTTAGCTAAAACACTCTCAGAGAGTTGTTCCCGGTATTGCTGTACCTTTGAGAACAATTCAGGGTTATTAGTAGCCAGAATTTGAATTGCTAGTAACCCTGCATTTTTACTATTACCGATCGCTACTGTGGCTACAGGAATTCCCGCGGGCATTTGTACGATAGAATAGAGAGAATCCAAACCCTGGAGATGACGAGTACTCACGGGTACACCAATCACGGGTAAAGAGGTCAAGGAGGCGACCATACCTGGTAAATGAGCCGCCCCTCCTGCACCCGCAATAATCACCTTTAAACCGCGTTGATGGGCTGTTGTAGCGTATTCTACCATACGTTGGGGGGTACGGTGAGCCGAGACGATGGCGACTTCTGTAGCTACGTTAAATTCTGCACAGATAGCGATCGCCTCCTGCATAGTGGGGAGGTCAGAATCACTCCCCATAATAATTCCTACTTGTGTTTGACTGGTCATAGTTACTAATTTAGGTTAATTCTTGTTCACTCAAACGTCTTTGACAGTAGATAGCGATGAGTAAATCTTCAAAACTTGTCTCAGCCAAAGTTTCACTAATTAAACCCACGATACCCAAAACAGCGATACCCCCGAGCACTCCCATTGGACCTCCGAGAAAAGCTAAAGCCGCGGTGATAGCTGCTGTTCCCGTCAATCCTGTCGTACCCATTACCGCTACTAGTATGATACCTGGTAATCCTAAAGCGGCGATTTTTTAACTAATTCATCCATAACTTTAAATTACCTCCCCACCTAAACAGGTGGGGAAATTCCTTGATTTAAATAGAAATTTCGCTCAACTCGCGAGTCAAATGATCAAAGGGTTCATCAACAACAGCAACGTTATCTACTCCTTCAGCTAAGAGCATATCTTTAATCATTTCTTTCATAATCTGAATACCCCGTACAGTAGGTGCGATAGGAACTCCTAAAGAGTTATAGGTTTCTCGCAAACCTTGTAAAACTCTTTCATCGAGTACATTCATATCTCCTGCTACTAGAGCATAACTAGCGTAACGTAGATAATAATCCATATCTCGCAGACAAGCAGAATAACGTCTGGTGGTGTAAGCATTACCTCCTGGAGCAATCAATTCTGGTAATTCTTCAAACAGACGAGATCCCGCTTGTTTAACCAGATTAGCTGAATTAGCGTTAATGATTGTGGCTGCTTTAATTCTTGCAGTACCAGATTTAAAATAAGACTCTAATCGGTCAATAGCTAAGCGATCTAAATAACGTCCCGTGACATCGTAATTTCTAATTAAATTGGTGACTGCGTCTCGCATTAAACTCTGTCTCCTATGAATGATTCTGTTATATCCCATTATCATCCCATAGGGTGTTAGCAACAGAGTAAGATTGTTAACTCTGAAGGTTTTTTTGATACATTTATTTACAATTTTCCCTTTAAACAAAAAAGAATTCTTATTCTGTAACTTTAAACACAAAATATGTTGATAGCAGTGCCTAGGATAATTCGATACGTAGAAAAAATCTTGTCACGGAGTACTGAATGACTATGACCCCCCAAGATGTCTTAAAAATGGTAAAAGATGAAGGCATCCAGATTATTGACCTAAAGTTTATCGACACACCAGGTATTTGGCAACACTGTTCTTTTTACTATGACCAAATCGACGAGAGTTCCTTCTCTGATGGGGTCGCTTTTGACGGTTCGAGTATTCGCGGTTGGAAAGCGATTAACGAATCTGATATGATGATGGTCCCTGATGCTAGTACTGCTTGGATTGATCCTTTTATGAAGGAAAAAACCCTCAGCATGATTTGCAGTATCAAAGAGCCTCGTACAGGAGAATGGTATAATCGAGATCCTCGTACCATTGCTCAAAAAGCGGTAGAATTCTTACAAAGCTCAGGTTTAGGTGATACAGCTTTCATTGGACCTGAAGCAGAATTCTTTATTTTCGATGATGTCCGTTTTGACCAAACCGAAAACAAAGGTTATTACTACGTAGATAGCGTTGAGGGTCGTTGGAACTCAGGTAAAGAAGAAGAAGGTGGTAACCTTGGTTATAAACCTAGATACAAAGAAGGTTATTTTCCCGTAGGTCCTACTGATACTTCTCAAGATATCCGTACAGAAATGCTTCTGACTATGGCGGCTTGTGGTGTACCTATTGAAAAACATCACCACGAAGTAGCAACAGGTGGACAAAATGAGTTAGGTATTCGTTTTGCCACTCTAGTACAAGCTGCTGACTATCTGATGACTTATAAGTATGTCATTAAAAACGTAGCTAAAAAATATGGTAAAACCGTAACTTTTATGCCTAAACCTTTATTTAATGATAATGGTTCAGGTATGCACACCCACCAATCTATCTGGAAAGACGGTAAACCTCTCTTTGCGGGTGAGCAATATGCAGGGTTAAGCGAAATGGCTTTACATTATATCGGTGGTATCCTTAAGCACGCACCTGCGCTTTTAGCTATTACTAATCCTACCACTAACTCTTATAAGCGTCTTGTCCCTGGTTTTGAAGCTCCTGTGAACTTAGCCTATTCTCAAGGTAACCGTTCTGCTTCTGTACGTATTCCTTTATCTGGACCTAATCCTAAAGCCAAACGTCTAGAGTTCCGTTGTCCTGATGCTACCTGTAACCCCTATACAGCTTTTGCTGCTATGTTATGCGCGGGTATCGATGGCATCAAAAATAAAATTGACCCAGGTGAACCCTTAGATGTAGATATCTACGATCTCAGCCCTGAAGAGTTGAGTAAGATTCCTTCTACCCCTGGATCTTTAGAAGCTGCTTTAGAAGCTTTGGAAAAAGACCACGCTTTCTTAACTGATACTGGCGTCTTTACTACTGACTTTATTGAAAACTGGATTGAGTACAAACTAGATAACGAGGTTAACCCTATGCGTCTGCGTCCTCATCCTTATGAGTTTTCTCTATATTATGACGTCTAGGTAAAATATCCCTTTTAGGGAGGGGAGACTAGGGAGAGACTTAACAATCTCCGGGTTGAGTCGAGTGGGGGTATTAATCCCCGACCCTCTCCGTTAGAACTGGACGTGCAAGTTTCCCTGCATCCAGCTCCCGAATATCTAGACCTTTCTGGTCTTGCTCATGTGTATCAATTGGTGGCAACTCTGATGTACTGCTATTAGGTTATTGGGTTTCCAATTGTTATGATTACTATCAACATGATGGAGATGTACAGTTTCATCATTCGTGAGTTTTAGTCCACAGTGGGCACATGAATGGTTTTGCTTTTTCAAAGCTTTTGCTGTTGCTCCGTCGTATAAGGCACTGTTTCTTTTAGACCAATATAATAGGTCGCCATCATAAGGAGATTTATTGCCTTTGACGTTTACGAACTTGTTCTCGCTGTATCCAACTTCTGGGAAGGCTTTCCTGATTAATCTTTCCGCTTCGTAGCGGTTAATTGTTTTCTGTTTAAGGAATACCTTGTATGCTCTGTGGTTTATACCCCATAGGGAGTATTTAGAACCATCCATTTTGCAATATTTGTGGTAATTCCGCCATCCTCTGATGATTGGTGCGAGTTTTTCTGCTTTTACTTGAGCTCCATAATTCGAGTTATTGACGATTTCTTTAACTTTTTCACGGAATGCTTTAAAGTTTTCCTCTGAGGGTACACTTCTGAATTTTCCGTTATTGGTTTGGACGTAGAATTTCCACCCCAAAAAGTCAAATCCATCTGTCGAGGCTGTCACCTTTGTCTTTTTCTCACTGACTTTCATTCCTCTTTCTGCAAGGAATCTGCTTACTTTCTCTAACAGTTTGTGCTCGTCTTCGTTAGGTTTGAGGAAGAACACCATGTCATCTGCATATCTTACGCTTTGCCCTAGGGTTTCTATCCCATTTAGTGCTATGTTTGCTAATAGTGGGCTTACCACTCCTCCCTGTGGTGTGCCTTGTTCGGGGAATTCCGGATTGACACCTTGTGCATCATGTGCTCCTCTTCCTGGTCTGAAACCGTAGCTTCTTTCGTGGAATGTTGCTTCATGTGCCGGTTCTAGAGCAAATTTGACTAGACATTGCCATGCTCTGTCTGCTATGGTAGGAACTTTTAAAATGCGTTTTGTTCCGTCCTGTTTGGGGATTGGAACTTCACGTAGTCCTTGATGTTTCCAGTTTTTGGCATTGGCTTTAAGTTCTTTTTCCAATTGGAATCTTTCCTCAAAGGTTAGTGCTACTTTCCCGTCAACACCAGCAGTTTTCTTACCTTGGTTTAGTTGAGTCACTTGTCGGATTGCGAGCATCCTTGCAGCGTAGGAACTCATCACCAGTCTTTGTAGGCGTTTGGCTCTAGCCATGTCGTCTTCTCGAACTGCTTTAAATATTCTCTTTTGTAATCTGAACAAACAGTAACGTAATTTACGCCAGTTAACTTGTTTCCAATCATCGCTAGTTTTTCGCTGCGTCATAATCCCTCGATTACTTACTTAAGAACATTTTCTGATATCCTTTCGGCAATTACGCCTCATCCTACCCTCTGCTTGGTTTTAATCTACTCGTCTAGCCTACTTGGGTTTTCGACCTCCCAAGACCAAGTATCAGAGTTTTTATTCGTTCCGTTTGTTCGATTGATTGACGATTTAGGGCGGTTCACTTTGCCTATCTTCTTCTCGGAGAATACTAGTAGCACAGAGACTCTCTAGTGAGAATAGAAGATTTGGTCATACCATTTTTGGTTCAGATTGGTAGCCAAGTTTTAAGACACTTTTCTAGAACCAGTTTACCCATGTCGTCTCCCCTTTAGCGCCAGTGTGACCTATCTGCTTTAGTCTCTGATTGCGCCCTGATGGCAGCTTCACTCTAGAGAATTCCGAGTCTATTCGGTGTGCCCAGGTAGGGAGTCACGTTTCTCCTAACGGACGGGACTTACACCCGTATCAAACTAACAGTTCAGAGTACTTGAGGTTTTCTCCCCTCCATCCTCTGGAAGTCCATACCTTCCTAGTTTCTAGGATTTCCTGACTTCAACGAATCGCACCTCTGTAAAACTTACTCAAACTTATCGAGCAAGTCAAAAAGACTTAACTGTATAGGCTTGACGTTTACGTACTGCTTTATCGAAGTCTCAAGAGTACGACTCTCAAATGGTGTAAGGCGAGTAAGGTTTGAGAGTCGCCTCTCTCCCCTCCTCTTTGAACCGTACGTGACAGTTTCCCATCATACGGCTCATGTACTACTTCGAGCTTTTAGACTTGGATTTACTGTGTACCTGTTTCTGACACGCTTTGTGTAAATGAATGAGATTCACTGCGTCGTCAGTTCCTCCATCCTTAACAGATACTATGTGATGGGTTTCTATATCTTCTCCATTAAATAAGGATTCTTTGCAGACAGCACATTCCTCAACTTGACCCCCAATTATATACCAGATGTAGAGTTAAGTCCTAACCGGAGAAGGAGCAACTACAGTATTTTCTAAACTACCGATACCTTCAATTGCGATTCTGACGCGATCGCCTACTTGCAGTGGACCAATACCCGCGGGAGTACCCGTTAAAATTAAATCTCCTGGAAGTAGGGTCATAATAGTAGAAATATAGGTAATCAAATCCTCAACAGCAAAAACCATCTCACTAATCAAAGCTGATTGACGAGGATGAGATTCATCATTAATAAAAGTCTGCAACCGAGCATCTGTACTTAATTCTCGCACGATCCAAGGACCTACTGGACAAAAGGTATCAAAACCTTTAGCCCTTGTCCATTGTCCATCTTTTTTTTGTAAATCTCTAGCAGTAACATCATTAGCGATAGTATAGCCCCAAATTTTATCTCTAGCCTCTTCTGGTAAACAATCTTTACATTTTTCTGAGATAATCACCCCTAATTCACCCTCATAGTCAACCTGTTGAGATTGTCGAGGATAGATAATAACTTGTTCTGGAGCAATTAGGGTAGTAGGAGGCTTTAAAAATAATAATGGCTCTGTGGGGACAACTCCCCCCATTTCAGCGGCGTGAGCGCTATAATTTTTACCTACTGCGATGATTTTAGAAGGTACACAAGGTGCTAGCAACTGATATTTATCTGTTTCTAATTGTAGGTCAGTAATCTTACCCCCAAGCCAAGGGGGAGCATCTAAAACCTTAACTTGATGATCAAGAGTCAAATAGCCATAATAAATTTGACCTTGCAGGGTTTTGATCCTTACATATCTTTTAGCCATAACAGCCCTAGCCTTAAGTGATTACCAATAGTCTAAAGATAGTTAATGTTAACATAATAATGCTGCAAAATTAAGTTAAATTAAACACAGATGAGGTTGCAGAAATAAAGATGGACTTTGGGGAAATTATGGCAAAAGGTGGTCCGGCTATGTGGCCACTACTATTCTTATCTATTTTAGCTGTAGGTACAATAGTTGAACGCATTTGGTTTTGGAGTCAATTACTCTTGAGAGAAAGTTTTGTCTTAAATAAAGTCATGGATGCTGCTATTAGTAATTGGGAAGTAGTGGATAAAGTCGCCCATCATTATCGTAAACACCCCATCGGCAGCTTTTTGTACGCTCCTTTACGTTTAGCTAAACCTGAACCAGATGTATTTCATTTAGCCTTAGAAGCAGCAGCAGATGAACAATTAGGAGCGATGCGCCGAGGTGATAAACTTTTAGAAGCAGTAATCGCCCTGTCACCATTATTAGGCTTATTGGGAACGGTTTTGGGTTTGATTAACTCCCTAGGTTCAATTCAACTCGGCGATCTCGCTAATGCAGGGACCGAAGGTGTTACCCTAGGTATCGCTGAAGCTTTGATTTCTACAGCAACAGGTTTGATTATCGCTATTATCACTATGGCTTTTTATCGTCTTTTTCAAGCTTTTTGGTTTCATCAAGTGAGAATTTTTCGTAAAGTAGGTAGTGATTTAGAATTGATTTATCGTCAACGTTGGCTAGACTTAGATAAAGGTAAATTTGTCCCTGATTTTTCGAGTTAATATAAATATATTATAGTAGAGGTTTAAGATGAATAATAATGATTGGCTCAAACAATTGTTAGTGATGGGATTAGGAACGACTTCTTATGTGGCTGAAAAGTTACGAGAAGTCAGCGAAGAATGGGTTAGAGATGGCAAAATCAATCCCGAACAAGCTACAGCTTTTGTGGAGGATATGATGAACCAAATGAAATCAGAACAGAATAATTTTGAAAAACAAATGGAAGTGCAAATGCGCAATATGCTCCAAGATTTAGGTGTAGCGCGTCAATCAGAGGTAGATGAGTTGCGCGGACGTATCGATCGCTTAGAACGTCAGGTAAGAGATTTAGAAAATAAAATGTGGCGATGATGTTAAAATGTCTAGGGGTTTTAATCATCGAAAAGTATGAAAGAAATTGCTATTAGTCTGGTGGTGATGGTTGTCTGTGTGGTCTTGTTATTCGTGTCTAGTCTATTCACCAATACTAACCAAGCAGAAGCAATCGCCTCTACCGTTAAATCTGAACCAAGCACAATTAATCAGGAAACAATTATAGCTTTGAATATCAACGATCTCAAAATGGATAAAGCCGTAAGCACCGATTCAGGTCTCAAGTATATCGATGTTACCGAAGGAGACGGTGTTACTCCCCAAACAGGACAAACAGTTACAGTACATTATACAGGTGTACTAGAAAACGGCAAAAAATTCGATAGTTCCCGCGATCGCAATCAACCATTTTCTTTTAAAATAGGTGTGGGACAAGTCATCAAAGGTTGGGACGAAGGAGTAGGGACAATGAGTGTTGGTGGTCATCGTCAATTGATTATCCCTCCTGAATTAGGTTATGGTAGTCGTGGTGCAGGTGGTGTGATTCCTCCTAATGCTACCCTAATCTTTGACGTAGAATTACTCAAAATTAGTTAATCAAGATAGCGCCCAATTTCAGGGCGCCTTGTTCATTCTATCTCTCTTACCCCATCTCTAGTTACCTCTTCAACGTAACTAACTATAAAGATTAACTTAAAGGGATGTCCAATCTCTCTGTGTAAAAAAGACTCTAATAATTGTACTTGTTTAGGGGTTACTGGTTCATTGGCGCGGACGGTTAAATAAATTTCTGGTGGATTTTCTCGCCATCTGACGTTAAATTCCACTAACTCTAAACGTTGAAAAGTAACTGTCCGATTCAGTAAAGCTTGTTTTAAATTTCTTTCTAGATTATCTTTTTCCACTATTTGGCTAAAGCTAATACCTAGGGGAATCAATAACAAAGATGTTAAAAAAAACGCAGCTAATAAGGGTTTGCGGGCTTGATGTAGGGGTGCATAACCTGCTAGTAAAAAAACGAGCATACAAGCTAAAGCGATACCCAAAAGATTAGTTAAATAAAGTATAGTCGCTCCCCGACTAATGAACCAGTTCCCTTGAGAGACTCCTAAACCAATCACACAAATAGGAGGCATTAAAGCGACAGCGATCGCTGTACCCGCAATACTGCCAGATACTTTGGGTTGAATTTTAGCGTAACCACCAATCGCACCCGCACTGATAGCGATACCTAAGTCTAATAAATTAGGTTGAGTCCGAGCCATAATCTCACTACCCAAGATAGTCAATCCAGTCAACCAACCGATCAAACAAGAAACGAATAAAGCTAGAAATGTTCCCCAAAGTAAAGCAATAATACTCTTTTTAAACAGAAAAGTATCTCCTACCAAAGCACCAAAAGCTAGGGAACGAATGGGAAACATTAAAGGAGCGATAATCATCGCACCGATAATCACCGCAGCGCTATTAGATAACAATCCTAGGGTAGCTATCACACAAGAACTTATTACTAGTACGATATAAGGTTTATCAACCCTAGTTTCTGCTAATAAGTCTAAACCCAATTCTCTAGTATGTTCTGGGTCAATTTGTTTCCATGTGTACATTGCTCACCTATTCTTCTGATCCAAGAGAATTTTTAACCATTATCATTACTTCTGACCAATCTTTGGGTTTTGATTGATGAAATAACCTCATCGTAGGATACCAGGGACTGTCTGTTCTGTCACACAACCAACGCCAATCGTGGTAATAACTTAGTAAAGTCCAGACGGGTTTACCTAAAGCCCCAGCCAAATGAACTACAGAAGTATCTACACCAATCACTAAATCTACATAGTCTAGGGCGATCGCTGTATCTGCATAATCTCCTAGATAATTACTCAAATCGGTAAGCTGAATTTCTGGTGGTAATTGGGCGATTTGACTAGCTTGAGGACCTTTTTGTAAACTATAAAAGTCTATCCCTTCTAATCCTAACACGGGTAACCAATCCAAAAGATGGCTAGAGCGATGGCGATCGTTTTTATGAGTTGGACTACCTCCCCAAACTATACCTACTTTAGTACGAGAGTTATTAGATATCATCTTAGACAATTTAGCCCTGAGTTGTTCATTTTCTAACCCTACTCCTAGATAGGGTATATCTGCGGGTATATTAGTTAAATCCGTGCTAAAACAATGGGGTAAACTCATCAAAGGACTATAAACAGTAAAAATATCTAAAGGAATCTTTCCTGGTGTATAAACCTGACTCACTTCTGGAATGGTTTGAAACAACCTGACTAAATTTTCTGGACAACAGAGAATCACTTCTCGACATTTTTTAGCTACTAAGGGTAGATAACGACTAAATTGGATCGCATCTCCTGCACCCTGTTCAGTATGTACTAAAATATTACTATTGGGGAGGTCTTCTCCTTGCCATCTCGGTTGTGGACATTCTACGGGTGTGAAATCTTCTCTTTGCCAACGCCACTCTGATTCAGCCCAACCCTCAATTAATTCTCCCATCTTTAATAAGGTCATACCTAAGTTAAAATGAGCGTCAGGAAATTGATAGCGTCTTTGTAAAGCTTGACGATAATAATTAACCGCTACAGGGAGTTGATTACGTTTATTAGCGATATTGCCTAGATTATTATAAGCTTCGGCGTGATTTGGTTCGAGGTTGACTACTTTTGTTAAGATAATTTCTGCCGCTTCGATAGCTTCTTGTTCTAAATAGGTTACACCAAGATTGTACCAAGCTGTTAATAAGTCTGGATTCAATAAGAGAGAATGTTTATAATAATGTTCTGCTTTATTTAAGTTACCCTGATGAAAGGCTTGATTTCCTAAATTAAGAAAATAATCTGCTTTTGCCGATACCTGCAATTTCTCCACTAAAGCTTGTTGTTTATTTTTAATGATTTGTTCAATCTCTAATAAATATTCTTGATCCTCATTACTAATTGTTTCTTGGTAACTTCCTGGTGGTTGTTGCCAACGTTGTAACTGTCTCTCAAAATGACTTCCGGGATAACGTATATATTCTACGGTGTTATCTTTAAGCCAGACAACATTAAAACAACTCGTCAACCATGATATATAAGCATAATCTTCATTACCATAACTACAGAGACGGAATACTTCTTCAGTAGGGAAACCTTCCATAAAATTATGGGCTTCTCGACGAATACAGCTATTTAATACCAATACCTGAGTTATTTTTTCCAACCAGTGGGGGTGTAATTT
The DNA here is from genome assembly GCA_007693955.1 of Gloeocapsa sp. DLM2.Bin57. Lineage (NCBI taxonomy): Bacteria > Bacillati > Cyanobacteriota > Cyanophyceae > Chroococcidiopsidales > Chroococcidiopsidaceae > Gloeocapsa > Gloeocapsa sp. DLM2.Bin57. The sequence goes on along the minus strand of RECR01000033.1, from coordinate 4,862 downwards.
TTCTTTAGTCTTAACACCAGTTTTGATAGCAGCGGGATAATTACCCCTAATCCTCACTAGTGCATTACAATCATCTCCTAGAGGTTGGTTGATTAATTCTAAACATTTACTGATATGTTCAGGGTAAAATAAGTCATCATCATCACAAAAGAAAATAGCTTCACCTACAGAAGCGTTAACCCCTGTATTTCTGGCTATTGCTTGTCCTTTATTTTTTTCATGACGTAAATAACGATAATAAGATTTATTCTTAATCAGAGATTTAATGATCTCTTCTGTCTTGTCATTAGAGTTATCATCTACGATAATTACCTCATAAGTAAAACTTTCAGCGTTAGGGTGGTTAAGTTGAAAATAGTTAATACTCCTGTCGATACTATCTAAGGTACGTTTAATGACTTTTTTGCCTTTTTTAGAGATATTATAAACAGGAATTACTATCACAAAAGATTTAACCGCATTTTGTTCTATTTCTCTTTGTTTAGCTGCTAATAAATCCTCTGGAGTAACCTTGGCTACTTCGGCTAATGCTTCATCAGGAATTACATAAGAAGATTGTAATAACTCCTCGTTATCGTTAATTACCTCGGGAAATCTTTGGGGTAAAACCTGTACCGCGAATATCTCTTCTACTCCTGTAGTAAAGCGTAGAAAAGCCACTATTTCTCCTGTAATAATATTAACTACCCATACTCCGCAAATACGCTCCGTTAACCTTTCGGTGATAGGGATACCACTAAAAACCGCACTTTCTCTTACCTTGGATAAACCAATAAAAGCATAGTCACCCCAGAAATCAATTCCTCTAGTAAACCCTGGTAAATTAGCGATAGCGGTTAAATTACCTGTATTTAAATCTACTTGGGCTATACTTCCGTCTCCTGACTCTAACACCCATAAACCGTTTCTATACCATCTCGGAGAATGGGGCATAGATAAACCTTGACAAATAAACTCATTTGTGGTAATATCCATTAAAATACCTCCGTTGTGCTTTTGAGGACGCCAACCACCTGGAGTATCAGTAGTTCCTAAAGCAGTAATGTATCTAACCTGTTGATCTCTAACAGCTAAACCGTTGAGATGACAGCGATCGCCTGTATCATAAGCACTGACAAAAGGTGGGCGCCAACGGGGTACAAAGCTATAATCAGTATCGAGACTACATAAACAGGAGAAGCTAGTATTAATAAACCACAACTCCTTATCTAGATAAGTCATCTCATGAATATCGATATCTCCGGTAAAGTGAACAAAACGAGGTAGATAACAAGCGTCATGTTTATCGGGAGGATTTAATCTTTTCGTGACAGCGGGTACATTATGTAACTCTACGATTTGATAACCAGTCCCTAAAGCAATTTTACCCTGACTTACAGCGATACCCATCGGTTTAGCAAAATTGCGAAAGTGAGTATTAACTACTCCTGAATCATTACGAATAACAATTAATTTTCCTGCTTGGTAAGTAGAAACAACTAGAGAAATCCCTAAATGTTGTAGCAGTTGGGAAAAGGTGTTGGTATGAATACTTTGTAAGTCAGACATTATTAATACTAAAATAGATATTATTATTTTTATTCCTCGGGCAAATCGTTGACACTAGTTAAGTGTTCGATGATTATATCCAACTTGCTGCCTAGCTGATTAACTTTATGTTCTAAGCGATCAAATCTTTGGTCATGACGTTCTAAATGTTGTTCAATCTGCTCAAAAGCTTGAGTGATCCTCCCCTCAGGCTCTACATCCGCTTCTATAGTTTTGAGCCGTTCCCTTAAATTATTGACTAATCTTTGCTGCTCGTTGATCCTTTTGTTTTGTTCTCTTTCCTGTTCGCTCATTGATCTAATTCCTATTACTGCTAAGCGATCGGTGCACACTAAAGAGCAGAATTTATTTAATAGTGAGTTGTGTTGCCCATTTTTTCGCTATCAGGTGTTTGGTGTCTTGGATTTCTCATTATTCCCCTACCCTAGGGAGTATAGCACTCAACCTCAACCAAAAAATTTTGACCAAAATGTTGATTAAAGCTGAAATTAGGGAACGATAAATATAGTAGCATTCTGGATTAACTAGATTTTCCGTGCTTTTAGTCATAATTCTAGGATAGTAGCAAAAATGGTAGCTAGTATGAGTAACTCACAACAGAGGGAATATTGCTCTTTAGATGATTTAAGTAATCCACATCAAGAGCAGGAACGTTTGAATATCATCAAAAAATTAGAATTATTGAACCCAGATACTATCCCTATCTGTGAAGAGGCTACCCAGATGGTAGCACGTTTTCTGGAGATTCCCATCTGTTTTTTGGGTTTAATGCTACAAAACCATCTTTGGCTTAAATCCGCGGTTGGATTGGCTAAACTTGGTTTTATGAATCCCATCGCTCAAGAACGTAAAATCTTAAAAGAGAATTCTTTCTGCAATCATGTAATTAATACTAAGCAAATTTTGATTATTCATGATACCTTAGCAGATCCTCTCTATGCTAATCATCCTCTGGTTCAAGATTATGGTATTCGTTCTTATCTAGGTATTCCTTTAATCACTACCACAGGATATTGTTTAGGTACTTTAGCAGTTATGGATTTAGCACCTCATTCATTTAATCTTAAAGACCAAGAATTTTTAGCTTTAACCGCTAGATGGTGTATCCGAGAATTAGAAAGTCAATATTATAGTCAAAATGGTAATTCTACCCTGAATACTGCTAATGTTGCTCAAAGTGCAATCGATAGTTTTCAAGCTAAATTCTTTCGCGAAGTTACCCAAAATCTGCGCGCACCTTTGACTAATATTATTGGTATGTCTAGGGTTTTAAAAGATGAAACTTATGGAAGTTTGAATCAAAAACAAAAAAATTATTTAGATATTATCTATAAAAGTGGTCATAAAATGACTTCTCTAATGAGTGCTTTAGCCGAAATAAATTTAGATGATGAAGAATTACACATAGTTAAACTCAGTCCTGCTGATCCTAACATGATTGCTAAAGAAATAATTTATAATTTAGAGAACTGGGTAGAATTAGAGTTAATCAGTGAAAACAATTTAGCTTTATATATTCTTGATCGGAAAAAATTACGTCAAGCTATCTATTATCTGATTATTAGCTTATTAGGAACAAAAGATAATAACGAGAAAATAACTATTAATCTTGGTTATGAAGCTAAAACCATCCTCATCACTATCTCTTTTAGTGTCAAATTAAATGACCAAACCTGGTTTTTGTCCAAAAAACAACAACTAGATATATTATGGCAAGGTCAAAGTCTCAAAACTACTACGATATCCAAAATTATCAAAGAAACAGATTCAGGAGAATATTACTATAATCAATTGTTGCAATTATTCTTGAGTTGTTATTTAGTTGAACTGCAAAAAGGTGAAATTCTTGTAGAAGCTTGCCAAGATTTCGGTTATAAGTATATCCTAAAACTACCGAAAATTCTAGCAAAATAACAAGCAGATCATGAATTCTTACGGTAGTAATTGGCGTAATTATAGTTTAATAGGGAGTTTAATAGGGAGTTTGGCTACTTGGGGAGAAAGTTCCTGGTTATTGCGTAGATCACAACTCCTAGGAGCTATATTAATAGCTTTACTACTATCTTTAGCCCCCTTTGTCTCCACAAGTACGTTAGGAATTATTTTATTAGGGATAGGGTGTTTGTGGTTACTCTTAACCCTAACGGAAGAACAAAAATTTTCTAGTGGTTGGATTGATAAACTAGTCTTATTATATTGGGCGATCGCCACTGTGGCTACAGCTTTCTCACCAGTCAAAAGCGCAGCTATAGACGGTTGGATTAAGTTAACCTTATATTTAATGTTTTTTGCTCTATGTGGGCGAGTATTGCGATCGCCCCATTTACGCTCCTGGTTAATTACATTATTATTACATATATCAGTAATAGTAAGTGTGTATGGAGTCAGACAGAAGATTTTCGGAGCTCCACAATTAGCTACCTGGAATGATCCAACTTCCCCTTTAGCTAATAAAACCAGAGTATATAGTTATCTAGAGAATCCCAACCTGTTAGCGGGATATTTACTAGGGGCGATCGCTCTTAGTTTAGGAGCAATTTTTATTTGGAGAGGATGGTTAAGAAAAAGTCTCGCTGTAACAATTCTCCTAGTTAACTCTGCTTGTCTTTACTTTACCGATAGTCGTGGTGGGTGGTTAGCTTTGGTTGGATTACTAGGAACATTTAGTTTTTTGTTATACTATCGTTATTATCGATATCTGCCCAAATTTTGGCGTTATTGGTTAATACCTTTAGTGATAGGAGCGATCGCCGTTATCGGAGTGATCGCTTTTTTCCGAGTAGAAACCTTACGTCTAAGGATTTTAAGTATATTTGTTGGTAGAGCTGATAGTAGTAACAACTTTCGTCTCAATGTTTGGGATGCAGTCTTGGAGATGATTAGAGACTATCCGATTATTGGTATAGGTCCGGGAAACCAAGCTTTTCAGCAGATTTACCCCTTGTATATGCGTCCTAATTTTACCTCATTGGGAGCTTATTCTATCTATCTAGAAATGACTGTAGAAATGGGTTTAATTGGTATCAGTTGCTTTTTAGCTTTAGTAGGAATAACTTTTTACCGAGGGATAAGTAATCTACAAAGACTAATTAAAGCAGATAATGTAGAGGGATTTTGGTTAATCAGTGCAATGTCAGGTTTAGCAGGTTTGCTGATACAGGGAATAGCAGACGTGATTTGGTATCGTCCTCAAGTTAATACCCTGTGGTGGTTTTTAGTGGCTTTAATCGCTAGTTTTGACTATACAGTAAGAGGGAGCAAAACTTAATCTAAAAATATCCGAATAAATAACCAGTTTATCGTATAATCAAGAC
>RECR01000032.1 GCA_007693955.1 Gloeocapsa sp. DLM2.Bin57 | reverse complement strand
TCATCTCACGCTTATTTGAGAAAATAAAGCTTGAGGCTTCTCGCGGTTAAGCTAAATTAGTACCTACAGTCACTATTGATTCAGCTTATCTAGGTAGTAGTTATCCTCTGACAACTACTGGTATTGATCATCTCTTAACTAAGTTAAATTGTTTACAGTGTCGCGCTTTATTATTAGAATGGTTAAGGAAGATAAATCTAGAAGACGTCTCTACCAGTTAATTGTTCTTCCATCTCGTCTGTAACTTCTAATACAGACATTAACGCTTGATAAAAAGAATCAGGATCACAATCAGCAGCGATTTGAATACAATAAGCTACGAAAAAGATATTATTATCAGCAGGAATTAAACGCCAAGAACCCATCTTGAGTTGATAATTATATAATAATAGAGTATTAGCCGTATCAATGTCTAAATAACCCTCTGAAATATAAGCAACAGACCAAATTTCCCTAATCTCAAAATTATCTAACATTTGAGTATCAGAATCAATAAAAGCTACCTGTGAACGACCATTCTCAAACTCCACTGTTACTTTGAAATCACCGTCTTTATCCACAGAGTAACTGAGTTGAAGAACTTTTAATAATCTTTCTACTCGGTAATCTCCTCTTTTTGCACCGTAAATCATGATGGTTTTTCCTAACAATTAACATAGTATAATAATACTACCATTAAAAGAGCCTAATCTAACCTATGTCTGTAGAATTTGAAGCAAAATTTAATCATATACCTGTTTTAAGTACTGAATTAATCACGGGACTAAATATTACTCCAAACGGACATTATCTAGACGCTACCCTAGGGGGAGGGGGACATAGTAAGTTGATCCTAGAAAGTTTCCCTACAGTAACAGTAACAGGAATCGATCGCGATGTAGAGGCGATCGCCGCGGTTAAATCCAGTTTAGAACAATATATCCCCGAACGTTTGGAATTGTGGCAAGGTAATTTTGCTAACTATCAACCACAACAACTCTTTGATGGTATTATTGCCGATTTAGGGGTAAGTTCCCCGCAATTAGACGTAGCTAGTAGGGGTTTTAGTTTTCGTCATAGTGCACCCCTAGATATGCGTATGGATTCTACCCAATCACTTACTGCGGCTACGATTATTAATCATTGGTCAGAAGCAGAATTAGCTAAAATATTCTTTGAATATGGGGAAGAAAGACTGTCTCGACGCATTGCTAAAAAAATTGTCCAATCTCGTCCATTACAAACAACTACTCAACTAGCAGAAGCAATCTCTTCATGTGTTCCCGCTAAATATCGTTATGGAAGAATTCACCCCGCTACTAGGGTTTTTCAAGCTTTACGTATCGCTGTCAATGATGAATTGGTATCTCTAGAAAAATTCCTGATTCAAGCTCCCGAGTGGTTAAAACCTGGTGGTAGGATTGCTATGATCAGTTTTCATAGTTTAGAAGATCGTTTAGTTAAACATAGTTTCCGTGATCATCAACTTTTACAAGTTATCACTAAAAAACCAATTATTGCTCAACCTTCAGAAATAAACCTTAATCCTCGTGCGCGTTCGGCTAAACTGAGAATAGGTTATAAATTATGAATAAAGTATCTATTATCATTCCTACCTTAAACGAAGAAAGGAGTTTAGAACGAACCTTACGTTGTTTAAATAACCTTCAACCCCCACCTCTAGAAATTATCATCAGCGATGGAGGAAGTAGCGATAATACTGTTAAGATTGCTCTAACTCATCAAGTAACAGTTACCACAGTAGATAAACCAGGACGTTCTCTACAAATGAATCAAGGAGCATTAGTAGCTAAAGGGGAGATTTTTTGCTTTTTACACGCAGATACCCTAGTTCCTGATGATTTAATCACGATTATTACCAAAACCTTATCAGACTCCTCTATTTCTTTAGGAGGGTTTATTTCTCTAATGTGTGGACAACAAACAACTCGTTGGAGTATTAGTCTTCATAATTACCTGAAAACTTATTATGCACCTCTATTATTTCGACCTTATCACTTTTTTTTCCGAGGATTGCGTCTCTTATTCGGAGATCAAGTGCTGTTTTGTCGTAAAATAGATTTTAATCAATCTGGTGGGTTTGATGAAAATTTACCCATTATGGAAGATGGGGATTTATGTGTAAGACTCAATTCTTTAGGACGTATTTATCTGGTTAATAGAATAGTGCAGTCAAGCGATCGCCGTGTAGCTAAATGGGGATTCATCAAAGCAACCGCTATTTACTTATATATTGGTTTTCTCTGGGGATTTGGTGTCAAAGGTAGTTATCTGAAAAAATTCTATCAAGATATTCGTTGATTGAGACTCCAATCATAGTCAAGATAACGAATAGTAACAGATTCAGATAAGGGAATATCCAGATAAGTTTGTACATATTCTCTCACAGAAGGGGCGACTTTCTCGAAATCTCGACGATACCAACGAAAAATCATACTCAGATACAGACAATTTTCTGTTGAGAGATAACGAACCTTAACAGGATTATTAATAAAACGGTGCGCATCTTCTGATAACTGCATCTCTACTTTTTCTGGTGTATAAGCTTCTCGACGTAACCAAGGACACCCCACAGAAGCACAAACTAGGGCAAAATGAATCCTAGGATCATCAAACTTTTTTCTCAGCTGAGAATGTTCTATCTGATTTAAACTATAATTATCTAAGGGATTTGACCAGATCTGACGTTGAAAAAAAGCCCAAAAACTAAATAGATTAGGAATACCCCAAACCTTGGGGAAAATAGAATCAATGGGATAAGCTTTTAATACTTCTGCAATAGTTAGAGCATTATACAAATTCAACCAAAAAGCCAACAACTCCTCTGATTCTAGGGTAGTTAAATCAATTGTACTCAGTTGAGTTAACCATTGAAATAAAGTAGCAGCATTTTCTACTTGCCAACGTTGATAGTCAACTTGTCCTGAATCATTAACGTACTCTTGTAATAAATTATGCCATGTTGTTAAGTTCATTGTATAGGGAAGAGGGAAGAATTAATTATTTTTTCGCACATTCGCGCATTTACCTCACAACATAAATTTTAACCTTAACCAAGCAGTATTGTACCTAACCCCGAACTCCTCTTCCCTACTCTCTTTTCAAGTAGCGCTATATCTTTGAAAAAATTAGCTAAAAATATTTAAATGGGCTTAGAAATTTTACAAACACAACCTTATTTAATTCATCTATTACTACCTTTATGGTGTTGGGATGCTCGTCACAAGTTTAGTAAATTACAGCATTTTTTAAAACCTAATCAGCAGATATTAGAATTAGGTTGTGGTTTGGGAACAGTCACGGATTATTTTCAACAACAAGGACTCACAATAACACCTATTGACATTAAAAACTTAAGCCTATTTCCTGATATTAAACCTATTGTCTATGATGGTAATAATATTCCTTTTGATGATAAAACCTTTGATATAGTTTTATTACTTACAGTTTTACATCACACTATAGATGTCATTAAAATTTTAGATGAGGCTCAGCGTGTTAGCAATCAAATTATTATTATTGAGGATATTTATGACCATAAATGCCAACAATATTTAACCTATGGAGTAGATAGCTTAATTAATTTTGAATTTAGAGAACACCCTCATAATAATCGCACCGATGAGCAATGGCATCAACTTTTCAAAAACTTAAACCTGAAAATTAATTATACTTATATTTATTCCTTTGTATTCTTCTTTAAACAAGTCCTGTATGTTTTAGATTGTTAATTTTTCAAGAAAATATGGTCACAATACCGTTCGCGCATTCGGAAGAACTCCTTCTACTATCGGTGCTGCGCTTTGCGCTACTCCGAACTATTATTAACCCCTAATACCGTTCGAGTAAGATTAGTTAAAATTGGCGGAGCTACTTTTGCTAAAATATATAAGCAACGTAGTTAACAACTGTATTTATGTCAAAAGTAAGTATTTACGATCGCTCCAATTGGGGATTATTGCAATTAACCCGAAGCGATCGCGCGCGTTTTCTCCATAATCAGACCACTAATAATATTCTCGAACTGCAACCTGGTCAAAGTTGTGATACAGTTTTTGTTAACTCTACTGGTCGTACTCTAGATTTAGCTACTGTCTATATCTTATCTGAAGCTATGTGGATTTTAGTCTCTCCTCAACGTCGTCAGTTTCTTTTAGAGTGGATGGATCGTTATATTTTCCCTATGGATCAAGTAGAGTTAAAAGATCTATCTAGTGAATATGCTATTTTTACGATTATTGGTGATCAGAGTAAATCATTTTTAAGCACCTTGGGATTAAGCGAGATACCCGAACCTACAGCTAATACACATATTTTTCTTGACTATTGGGATACCCAAGTGTTAGTAACCACTGGTTCTGGTTTAGCTTTACCGGGATATACTCTAATTATTCCTCAAGCTAAAAGTCAATTTTGTTGGCAACAATTAACACAACCAGATCTAGAAGTACTCACAGAAGAGGAATGGGAAAGACTAAGAATCCTACAAGGAAGACCTATACCTGAACAGGAATTAACTGAAGACTATAACCCTCTAGAAGCGGGACTGTGGCATAATATTTCTTTTGATAAAGGTTGTTATATTGGACAAGAAACCATCGCTCGTCTGAATACTTATCAAGGTGTCAAACAAAGACTATGGGGAATTCGTTTAACCACTTCTGTGACACCAGGTACAGTGATTACCGTAGCAGGGGAAAAGGTGGGAACTATCACCAGTTGTACTGATAACTTTGCTTTAGGTTATATTCGTACCAAAGCAGGGGGAGAAGGTTTACAAGTACAAGTTGGTGATATCTCAGGAGAAGTAGTCTCAGTACCTTTTTTAACCCATGAGTATTATCGCCCTTGATTATTCTGAGAATCAAGTTGACGGCGTCCATTTTCTAATATACGTAACATCTCGTGCAGGTTTTGTTCAAGATTGTTTAAGACTGCGTCTGCATAATCATCCGCTCCCCTTTGGATTCTTTCTGCTTCTTGTAGGGTGGTATTTTGTAGATGTTCTAATTCCGCCATAGCACTAGTCCGCATTTTTTCTACTTCGGCTAGAGTGTGCATATGTAAAGCTTCGCATTCACTTTGCACTGTTTGTCTCAACTCTCTAGCTTCCATCTCTGCTTGTTGGATAATTCCTGTCTCATTGAGGATTTGATTAGCTCGTTTTTGCGCTGAATCAATGATATGTCTAGCAGTGTCTTCTGCTTCGGAGATAATTATCTTCTTACGTTGCAAAATATTAATCGCTTGTTCGATTTGTTCAGGAATTTTTGCCTTAACCTGATCTACTTGTCTTAACAGTCTTTGCTCATTAATCAAGCTAAGAGATGTCAAGGGTAGATGAAAACTATCAAAAATAATCTCTTCTAGCTGATTGATTTGTTCTTCGATATCCAAATGAGGATCGTTGTTAAATTCTAGCTCATTACCCAGAGAGTGTGCAGCTCCACCATTTTCTTCAAAAGAGGGATTTTTAGGACTCATATTTTTTATTATAAATTTTCAACAAAAAACTCCACAATAACATTCTAATGTGGAGTTGGTCGTTTACGGGACTGACGGGGCTCGAACCCGCAACTTCCGCCGTGACAGGGCGGTGCTCTAACCAATTGAACTACAGTCCCAGTTTTTGAGCACATTTACAATAGTATCTTATCTCTTCTCAAATTGTCAAGAGGTTAAGCAAAGTTTTTCTTAAAAATGATAAATAAGTGGAATTATTGTCACCGCAATTACCCAAAAGATTAGATTTAAGGGGATACCAATTTTAAGGAAATCACTAAAACGATAACCACCAGGACCATATACCATCAGATTAGTTTGATAACCAATGGGTGTAGAAAAACTCGCTGAAGCACCAATCATAATGGCGATCGCAAATGGCAAAACATCTACTTGCAGGTTTTGTGCCATAGCTAAAGCAATAGGAAACACTAAAGCTGCTGCTGCATTATTGGTAATAATCTCCGTCATGATGGTAGTTATACCATAAACAATTACTAAACTTAGCCAGGGACTATCTCCAAAACTATCAATTACACTGTTAGCGATCACGCTAGCTGCTCCAGTAGTATCAAGCGCTCTTCCTATGCCTAAAGCTGCAGCAATTACCAACAATACTGACCATTCTATACTTTTAAGCGCTTTTTCTGGTGTACAACAACGAGTAACTAGCATTAGGATAGAGGCTATGATAGCAGCTTTCAACATCCCCAATGCAGTCAAAGAGATAATTACCATTAAAATCAATATACCTAAAGCTAGAGGTGCTCTAACATGATCTACAGGTTCAGAATTAGGAACACCACTAACTAGATAAAAATCTCTAGAATTGCGCTGTTGTTCGATAAAAGAAGAACGAGCTTCTAATAACAAGGTATCACCAGCTTGTACGGTAATATCCCCAATTTTCCCCTTTAAACGTTCTCCATTGCGACATACCGCCAAAACTACCGCGTTATAGCGATTGCGGAAATGACCTTCTCGAATCGTTTGACCTACTAAAGGACAGGTATTAGATACTACAGCTTCGATTAAAGAACGTTGAGTGCGATCGCCTCTTAGTTTAAAAATTTGATTAGTAGCAGGGCGCAATCCTGGAAACTTTTGTAAATCTACAATAGAATCTATAGCACCGACAAAGATTAACTGATCATTAGCGTGTAATCTAATATGAGGACTTACTGCGGAGAGAATTTGTCCATCTCGATCGATTTCACTGAGGAATAAACCTGGTAAATGACGTAATCCCGCAGCTTCGATGCTTTTTCCTACTAAGGGGCTATCCCTTTCAACGGTCATTTCTATGAGATATTCTCGAATATTTTCTGTTTCTGTAGCAAAAGATACTCTCTCGGGTAACCAACGAGCAATAGTTAAAAGATAAATAATTCCTACTATCCCACAGGGTAAACCAATGGGTAAAATTGTAAATAAGCCTAAACCAGGATGATCAGTTTGAGATATCAACATCCCATTCACCACTAAATTAGTACTCGTACCAATTAGGGTACAAATTCCCCCAAAAATTGAAGCGTAGCTTAGAGGAATCATTAGTTTAGAGGGACTAATTTTTAACTTGCGTGACCACTCATTAACAACTTTAATAAAAATAGCTACTACTGGAGTATTGTTTAAAAAAGCACTGATGCCAAAAACTGGTAACATCATTCGCAATAAAGCTGAATATAAACCTTTGGGTAAACCCAAAACCTGTTTAGAAATCCAAGACATCCCCCCAGTTTGTTCTAAACCAGAGACTACTATATATAATGTTCCTACTGTCAGCATTCCTGAGTTACTAAATCCAGCTAAAGCCTCTTGTTCAGGGAGAACACCTGTAACCAATAATATCCCTAAACCCGTCAGAAAGATTAATTCTGTAGGTATCTGAGTTAGTGCGTTACCACTAAAAGTAATTACAGTCACGGCGATCGCCAGCCATCCTTGCCAAGATAATTCTGAATATAAGTACTCTATTGTTCCTGTCGTAGTTAAGACTATGGTTATACCGATTAACCCCAATAAACCGAAACGTACCTTTTTTTTACGTAACTGACGAGAAAACAATAACCCTATGTTCATGGACAACAACTTAAATTAAAGCGTAAATGTATTAAAACTCATTTTAGTTTTTTTGGCAAGTGTAATGCTAAAATAAATAGTGTCGCAATAGTTCAGTAACCAATGCTAGAACAAACCAATCATTCACCTACCACAGAACAAATTGAACAATTAATCAAACATAATTTTTTGTTCAGAGATTTAGATAGTGATTGGTTGATGACAAAATTAAGATCTTGTCCATGGATTCTAGAAAAACTCTATTCTAATCGTCCTGTTTATACCGCTTTTCGTCCTGATACTTCCCTAGAATATCTCTATCTAGTCTTAGAGGGAGGACCAATTATCACTCGTTCTACCCCTCTAGATCGTATAATTGCTATCACTTATGGGGGTAGTTGTTTTGGTATGCGTAATCTCGATATTGGTTATGGCAAAGTATCTCGGGCTTTCCCTAGTCTAGTTGAAGCGTATAAAACAACTATAGTGATTAAAATGCCTGTAGAGGATTTAGCAACAATATACCAAGAAAGTGAACTCCTGCGCGATCGCTATAACTTATTGTTTGAATTGCGGGAAAAATTCCAATATCATCTCCTCAATTGCAGCAGTTATCCACCTCAAGCAGTTGCTGCTTTATTACGGGCTTTAGTTTATCAAGAAAAAGCACTAGGTAATCAACCGAACTCTAAAAACCTTTATGAATTTGATCTATCTATAGATATTATCGCTCGTGCTTGTCAACTCAATCATCGCACTGTTGAACAAGTCATTAAGGGGATGACTAAAATTGGACTACTCAAACAAAAATCTAGTAAACACACTAACGGTGATCTGATTACTATTATTGATCCTGAAGGACTTAAAGAAGTATATAGCGCAACTAGAGATAAAGTCTCCTGGTGGCCCTTACACTAAAAATTACCCGTCTTAGTAAAGACGGGATTATCAATCACATTTTCGCTAAAGCAGAAATTTTAGTTAGCTTTTCATTGCTTAAACCCTGGAGATCTTCAACACTTAACCAACCTTCTTTCAATAATTGCGCAAACACAAAAATCAAGGTTGGATAACGATTATCATACTTACCATCGAGTTCATGACGTCTCGCACTTAAATAATCATGTAAACTCCAAAGATCATCAACCGCGGTTAGAGAACTTGCTTGCCGACGAATTTGTTCGATTAAAGCATTAGTTTCCCGGGAATAAGCAAGCTGAAAAGCACTATCAGCGGTCTGTTTTTCTGCCTCAGACCAAAGAGTTTCTGTTAATTGCATAGTTTTATCTTAAAACTTCTATATTAACAGAAAAAGAAGTGAAATGTTAACGAGCAAAATTTAATAACTCTTTAGGAGAAGCTAATAAGTCAATAGCGACAAAAAAGATTTTACCATCGGGATTAAGTAAAAATCTCCAAGCCACATTCATACCTACATTACCACCAAACCAAGGAGTTTGTACCTTACCTGTGACTTTGATTTGTGTATAACCATCATCAGCAGGCTCTACAACACCTCTTTCGGGAATTAATTTGAGATTTTGACATTCTTCTTTAAAAAAGCGTAAGACAGCCTCTTTACCGACAATTGGTCTTTGGAAAGGAGGTTGTAGCGCGCCATCAGCCACAAACAACTCAATCAAAGTCTCAAAATCATTAGCATTGAGGTTATTCATATAGTTAATGATGGTGGGATTATTAACACCTTCGATGCTTACCTGAGTACGTTGTGTCATATCTTTAGGCGGCTCAACGGGTTCAGCAACACGAGAAGCAGCATCAACCTTACTAGAATCAAAGCCCATATCTACTACAGAATTACGTAAAACGGTAATTTGTTGACCAGATTCTAAACCCTTAATAGTATCTAAAACCGCATTAGCGTTAGCCGAAAGTTGGTAATTTTCAGGAATAGGAGCGACTAAACCTTGTTCCATCCATTGACCCAATTTATACCAAAAACCCAATTTAATATTAACTGACCAAGCAGCATAAGTTTTGCTAATAGGAGTATCAGCACGGTTAGCTAAATCACACATGACCTGAGTTTGTTGTAGAGGGGTCATTTGCTTAATTTCAGCGAGAGTTGGTTCAGCAAAAACCATATTAGCCGCACCAGGAGCAGCAATAGTGATGGTTTTACCCATTTCTAAATAAGCAAACCAGATTAACGCCAATTGATCTTCCGCACTTAGTTGATTAAATCTAGCAATGGTAGCAGGCACTGCATCAGCTGCAAGAGTATTAGGAAAGATATTGCGAGCCGAATCAATTGAAAAAGGCATAGTCATCCTCCGACTAGATAGTTAAGGTATCCTATGTCTAAAGATACCAGAATGGTAACCCAAAATAGGTAAAATATAAGAAAATATAACCATAAGTACCATTAGCTAACTCAATCATGCCTGATACCCAAGCCGTTTTAGATGTCTTAAAACCAGTTCAAGACCCAGAATTGCGTAAAAGCCTAGTAGAATTGAATATGATTCGCAATGTTCAAATAGCAGGCGATCGCGTTAGCTTCACCCTCGTCTTGACAACTCCTGCTTGTCCTTTACGAGAATTCATCGTAGAAGACTGCCAAAAAGCGGTAAAGGGATTACCTGGAGTCAACCAAGTAGATATAGAAGTAACCGCCGAAACACCCCAACAAAAATCCCTACCCAATCAACAAGGAGTACCAGGAGTTAAAAATATTATCGCCATCTCCAGTGGTAAAGGAGGAGTAGGCAAAAGTACCGTAGCGGTAAACGTAGCCGTAGCCTTGGCTAATCTAGGAGCAAAAGTAGGACTACTAGACGCTGATATCTATGGTCCAAATACACCCACTATGTTAGGCTTAGCCAACGCTCAAGTTATGGTACAACAAGGAGCTAACGGCGAAGTACTCGAACCCGCTTTTAACCACGGCGTCAAAATGGTATCTATGGGGTTTTTAATTAAACCAGATCAACCAGTAGTTTGGCGTGGACCAATGCTTAATGGTATTATCCGTCAGTTTCTCTATCAGGTACAATGGGGAGAACTAGATTATCTAATCGTAGATATGCCCCCAGGTACAGGAGACGCTCAATTAACCATGGCTCAAGCAGTACCCATGGCGGGGGCGGTTATCGTTACCACTCCTCAAACAGTATCTCTCATCGACGCCCGTCGAGGACTAAAAATGTTCGAGCAACTTGGGGTTAATGTCTTGGGAATAGTAGAGAATATGAGCTACTTTATCCCCCCAGATTTAAGCGATCGCCAATACGATATCTTCGGCTCAGGTGGAGGAGAAAAAACCGCTCAAGAGTTACAAGTACCTCTGTTGGGTTGCATACCCCTAGAAATACCCGTGCGGGAAGGAGGAGACGCAGGAATACCTATTGTCAGACAAAATCCTGATTCTGCTTCTGCTCAAGCTTTAGTTAAAATAGCTCAAGCTATCGCCGCGAGAGTTTCTGTAGCAGCATATGCTTAAAAAAAATAACTAGACGGAGAAGAAAGTTAAGATGATTTTACCAGGTGCAACTGTGCGTGTAACCAATTCCGAGGACATCTATTACCGTTTTGAAGGATTAGTCCAAAGAATCAGTGACGGGAAAGTAGCTGTCTTGTTTGAAGGAGGAAACTGGGATAAATTAGTAACCTTTGAAATGTGGGAACTAACCCTAGTTTAGGAGAGTAACTATGGGGAGTCTTTTACCTCAGTTTACAGAAGATCAACGTCACCCCGATCACATAGCTGAGGTGATTGAAACCACCAGTGTAGAATTTCTGGCTCAATGTCTTGAGTCAGATAATCTTTCTTTTCCCATTATGCCAGCCTTTGGCAGTTGGGTAAAATCCTTTGACGTTGAAACAAATAACCAAATCTATGGTATAGTATGTTATGTAACGACAACCCCCATAGACTCAGTCCATCGCGCTAGAGCTTTAGGATTATCCCTAACAGAATTAAGGGAACAGCAACCGCAAATATTTGCTATGTTAAAAACAGAATTTCGTGCGGTTATCGTTGGCTTTGAATCCTCTAGCAATCAGCGCAATGGTACAAGTCTAGGTCAAGTCTATCAGTATCTGCCCCCACGTCCCCCCCAAATTCACCAGGGAGTATATCGCTGTCAAGAATCGGAAATAATCCACTTTAGCGAGAATTTGGATTTCTTACGCATACTCCTACAAGTCACGGGAATTCCCGCAGATGCTTTAATCGCAGCTATCATCCGTGATATCTATCGGTTACGCCAAGGCGATCGCGATTGGCTTATTAAAGCAGGAAGAACTCTCAATAACCTCCTGCAAGATGATTACGATAGCTTACAGTATATTTTTAAACAAATTCACCTCTAAATAAATTATGTCTTACATACCTCAATTCTTGAGTGGTAATCAAATCCGTGAGCAATTTTTAAACTTCTACGCTCAAAGAGAACATAAAATTCTGCCTAGTGCATCTTTAATACCTGAAGATCCCACGGTTTTACTAACAATCGCAGGAATGTTACCCTTTAAACCCATATTTCTAGGACAAAAAACCTCAGCATATCCTAGAGCTACTACCTCCCAAAAATGTATCCGTACCAATGATATCGAAAATGTAGGTAGAACAGCTCGTCACCATACCTTCTTTGAAATGTTGGGAAACTTTAGCTTCGGTGACTATTTTAAAGAACAAGCGATCGCCTGGGCTTGGGAACTCTCCACAGAAGTATTCCTCTTACCACCAGAAAGACTCGTAGTTAGCGTGTTTCGTGAAGATGAAGAAGCCTTCGCTATCTGGCGAGATAAAATCGGCATTTCACCCCAAAGATTGGTTAAAATGGACGAAGCTGACAACTTCTGGCAATCAGGACCAACCGGACCATGTGGACCATGTTCGGAAATATATTACGATTTTCACCCGGAATTAGGGGACGAAAATATAGATTTAGAAGATGATACTAGGTTTATTGAATTCTATAATCTGGTGTTTATGCAGTATAACCGCGACGCAGAAGGCAATTTAACCCCTCTTCAAGCCAAAAACATCGATACAGGTTTAGGATTAGAAAGAATGGCGCAAATACTGCAAAATGTGCCCAATAACTATGAAACAGATCTGATTCTACCCATTATTAAAACAGCAGCTCAACGAGCTAAGATAGATTATAACCAAGCCACAGAAACAGCTAAAGTCTCCCTCAAAGTAATTGGTGATCACGTGCGCGCGATCGTACATATGATCGCCGACGGGATTAGTGCTGCTAATATCGGACGAGGTTATGTATTGCGTCGTCTCATACGTAGAGTAGTACGTCACGGCAGACTATTAGGAATCGAAACAGCCTTTATTAGTAAAGTAGCAGAAACAGCGATCGCCCTTGGTCAAGAAACTTATCCTAATCTACTCGAAAGAAAAGAATTAATTATCGCAGAATTAACCAGAGAAGAAGCGCGTTTTCTCGAAACCCTAGAAAGAGGAGAAAAACTCCTAGGAGAAATACTCAGTAAAGAAACTAAACAAATTAGCGGTTTAGACGCCTTTACACTCTATGATACTTACGGTTTCCCCCTAGAATTAACCCAAGAAATAGCAGCAGAAAATAACCTGAGTGTAGATGTAGAAGGATTTGAAGCAGAAATGCTCCTCCAGCGTCAACGCTCTCAATCAGCCCATGAAACTATAGATTTAACTATTCAAGGTAGTTTAGATCAATTAGCCGCAGGAATTCACCCCACAGAATTTATCGGTTATCAACAACAACAAACTCAAGCAACAGTAAGCGCAATTTTAGTCTCAGGAAAATCCGTAAATGTCGCTGAAGCAGGAACAGATTTACAAATAGTTCTCGCTCAAACCCCATTTTACGCCGAATCAGGAGGACAAATAGGCGATCGCGGTTACCTCAGTGGTAATAATCTGCTCATTACTATCAACGATGTGCAAAAAGAATCAGGAATGTTTATTCACTTTGGACGCATCGAACGAGGAGTTGTCCAAGTAGGTGATACCATTATGGCTAATGTTGACCGCGCTTGTCGTCGTCGCGCTCAAGCTAATCATACAGCAACTCATTTACTACAAGCAGCCCTCAAAAAAATAGTCTCCGATTCCATCTCCCAAGCAGGATCTCTTGTAGCCTTCGATCGCCTTCGTTTTGATTTCAACTGTCCCCGAGGATTGACTACAGAAGAAATACAACAAATAGAAGAGCAGATAAATACCTGGATAGCAGAAGCACACCCAACAGAAACCGCAGTAATGTCTCTTACTGAAGCAAAAGCCAAAGGAGCGATTGCTATGTTTGGCGAAAAATACGGTAATGAAGTGCGGGTAATCGATGTGCCAGGAGTATCTATGGAATTGTGCGGAGGAACACATGTACACAATACCGCCGAAATAGGCGTATTTAAAATAGTCTCTGAAACAGGTATAGCATCAGGAATAAGAAGGATAGAAGCGATCGCAGGTCCAGCTGTGCTAGAATATCTTAACCTCAGAGATAACATAGTTAAAGAATTAGAAGGACGTTTCAAAGTCAAACCAGAAGGGATTATCGAAAGGATTGACACCCTACAACATGACCTAAAAAGTGCTCAAAAAGATAGAGAAACCTTGCAAACAGAATTAGCACTGCTTAAATCTAGTCAACTAGAAAATCAAGTAGAAACAATTCAAGGAATAAAAGTACTAGTAGCTGAATTACCCCAAGCCAACCCCGAAGCACTCAAAGTAGCAGCAGAAAGACTCCTACAAAAATTAGGAGAAGCAGCAATCGTACTCGGTTCAATTCCTGAAGCAGATAAAGTTAGTTTAGTAGCTGCTTTTAGTCCTAAAATATATCAAGAAAAACAACTAAGCGCAGGTAAATTTATCGGAGCGATCGCTAAAATCTGTGGCGGAGGAGGAGGAGGTCGCCCCAATCTCGCTCAAGCAGGTGGAAAAGATCCTAGTAAACTTAATGAAGCTCTTACCACCGCTCGCCAACAGTTAGAAAAAGCTCTCAAGATTTAGGTTAGGATATAGCAAAGACTTCTTGTTTAAGATAGTGGCAAGAAGTCTATCTCTAAGCAGTCTGACGATTATGACATCATTAACCAAACCTGAGATAATTTTTCCAACTGGTGAATTTTGGAGCGACGAACCCCCCTTGGAAAGTAACTTACATCTACGCCAAATACTATTATTAATCGAATGTCTAGAATGGTTATGGCAAGAGAGAGAAGATTATTTTGCCACAGGAAACCTAACCATATATTATAGTCCCCAACAGCAAAAATCCACAGACTTTCGCGGACCTGATTTTTTTGTAGTGTTAGGCACAACCAGAAATCAAGAGCGCAAAAGTTGGGTAGTCTGGCAAGAAGGAGGCAAATATCCTAACTTAATCATTGAAATACTCTCTGATAGTACCGCTAAAGTAGATAGAGAAGAGAAAAAACAAATCTATCAAGATATCTTCAGAACACCAGAATACTATTGGTTTGACCCAGAAAGCTTAGAATTAGCCGGATTTAGGTTAGAAGGAGGAATCTATCAACAATTAGTCACCAACGAATCAGGATGGTTATGGAGTGAACAACTAGGCTTATATCTAGGGTTATACCAAAAACAGTTACGTTATTATAGTCCCACAGGAGAGTTAATCTCTACCCCTCAAGAAGAGGCGATTAGGGAAAAGCAACGGGCTGAAACAGAAAAACAACGGGCTGAAATAGAAAAGCAACGGGCTGAAACAGAAAAACAA
>RECR01000031.1 GCA_007693955.1 Gloeocapsa sp. DLM2.Bin57 | reverse complement strand
TAATGTCAGAGGCTACCTAGGCAATAAAACCCAAGCAGAATATGTCATTAGACAAAATAATGGTTATGATCTCGGATTCCGTTGTCAAGGCGATAACTATGAATTAGTTGCCGATTTTTGGGGAGCTAAGATAAATCAAGAACAGTTCATGAATTCAATTCTCCAAAAATATGCTCATACGACATTATTAAGTCAAGTACAGGAGCAGGGGTTTGATATTGAAGAGGAAGAAGTTTTGGATGATGGAACAGTGCGGGTTTTAGTTGGAAAATGGGTTTAGAGAACCTTTTATCTGATCTATATTCACTGTGCCAAGACTCATTATGGAGAATAGTGCGATCGCTCATGTTGCTTTGTAGTGCGGGCAGCCCCATCGGGCTGTGCCTTCGGCATCGTCCGATGGTTTTTGAAGGCGATCGTCTATTATAATTTATAATACATTTGGAGACAACTAAATGCTAGAAATCAACAAAAACTATGTCTTAGACACTAATCAGAAACCGATTGCGGTTCAGATTCCTATTGCTGAATTTGAAAAAATCGAAGAAATTCTTGAAGATTATGGACTCGGAAAACTTATCGAAGAGGTTGAAAATGATGAAACTCTTTCTAAAGGAGAAGCCTTAAAGTATTTAGCCTCAATCAAAAATAACAATGTGGAAAATTGAATACACTAAAAGATTTTTAAAGGAATTAGCGGCTTTACCAAAAGAGGTACAATCTCGTATTGAATTAATCGTTTTTGCGCTTATTAGAAGCCAAGAATCCTTTTGAATTAGGGTATGTTAATAAAATGAAAGGCTATAAAGACAAGTATAAAATTAGAGTTGGAGATTATAGAATTGGCTTAACCATTGATAAAACCAATCAAACTATTATCTGTCAACGAGTAGCACATCGTAGAGAAATTTACCAAATATTTCCTTAAGGAGATCGTCTTTATTTTAATTTAGCAATTGCTACTCTATTGACTAATACTTTATTAGTAATAATATCCGTAACAGTAGCAATTAATACTCGTCCTTGGTCAACTTCAAATTCAACAGAAATTCGGTTTTCTCCTAACTTTCCAGGTGGCTCTAAATGGGCTACACAGACTAATTGAGAATTGTTTTCTAGAGAGCGAAAAGCAGTTTGCTTATAAAGCTGAGTACTTGTCATTTTGCCATCTGTATCAAAAGTGACTTCAGCTTGAGAGGTTTCGGCGACTTCTCCAATATCCAGATTAATTTCTGTTTGTCCATTTTGTGCTACTTGCAATAGTAAAGGTCGTTCTTTTTTGGCAGGATATTTAATTCCAGCATTAAATAAAGGATGATAGATATAGCATTTTTCCTGTGGTTCCCATAAGCGAATAGCATAACCATGACGTAGATAATCTTCTACTTGAACTAGTTGACTAAGTGCTAAAGCTCCATGTGCTATTGCTTCAAATGGTTTATTTAGCCTTACTCTATCTTGTCCGAAGTAGGAAACTATTAATTGTTGTACTGTGGGGATTAGACAGCTACCACCTACTAAAAGAACTTGCTCAATATCTGCCTTTTTTATTCCCTTGTTTCGAGCGATTTCTAATATTTCATCTAAGGCATCTCTTAATTGTTGTAGCATTTGACGAGATTCTAATATCTCTGCTAATTTCCCTCGCTCTAATACTAATTCATGAGCAATAAAGTTTTCATCATCAAACCAACTTTCTGCAGCTTGATTGGTTTGAGAAAGTTTAATTTTCAGCTTTTCTGCTATTTCCAAAAGATTTAACCAGCCAATTTCTTTTACTTCACTGCGTGAGGATTTAATCTGTTGTAAATATTCTTCAACTATCCAAGTATCAACATCTACTCCTCCAATATAAGCGTCTGACTTAGCTAACACTTCTGCCTGTAAAATATTATTATTAGCTGGTTTTGTCCGAACTAGACTTAAATCTAGAGTACCACCGCCAAAATCTACTACTAACACTAAAGAACCTATCTTCTGAACAGCATAACCAAGTGCTGCGGCTGTGGATTCATCTACTAATTGAACATTAGTTATTTTTAACTGTTCAGAAAAGTCTCTAAACCAGTCTAAATAACGCTCAAATGCTCCTACTGGAACGGTAAAAATGACTTGTGTTGGTTCAATTTGCTGTTGTGCTAAATGCTGCCAAATATTCTTTAAAAACAGTTCTGAGATGTCCTGGGCACTATAAGCTTTTCCATCAATTAAACGGGGAGGTGCTTGATAATCTGCTACTAAATTACGTTTAAATGATTGAAAATAACGTTCAGGTTGTGCTAATCCTTTTCTTTGAGATCTTATCTGTTCTCCAAAACTAAAAGTATTGTTATTTTCAACAAAAACTAAGGTGGGTACTGTAGAGACTCCCGTTCCTTCAAACTCACGAGAAATACCCTTAAACTTTAAGGTACGAGGTTTTTGACTAACTGGATCTAAAATACAGACTATTGTATTGCTTGTACCAAAATCGATAGCAACAGTTGTCAATTTGCACCCCCTGGAAGAGTACGACTCACTTTAGCAGGACAGATGATGCGTTCACCCTCTCGATAACCGATAAAACGGATATAGACCTTTTCTCCTACTGCAATATCACTAGAGTCCGCTTGATGGAGTTCAGGAGAATATTCTACCTGTTCCCATGCTTGACCAATAGGTTCATAATTCCAACTCTCTAAGAGGTTATCTAAAGGTGTAAACAGTGCAATGATGTTTTTTGCTGGTAATTCTGGTTTAACCTCTATCATTTGTCGCAAGCTAGGATAATTGGTTAATAGGGTTTGTAATTGGTTAAAGATAGATTCTCTAATTTCTTGGGTTAACTCACTTTTTTGTTGTTCTAATTGAGACTGCAACCTCTCACATTCTTTATGCAGAACTAGTAGATTATCATTTCCTGTTACTGGTAAAAGTCCTAATTTTGGCAGTAGTTCTTCTGGTTGCCAATTGAGAACGGTAGCTAATTTAGTTAACTGAGAAAAGTTAATTTTTTTAACTTCTCCTTGACGAATACGTTTTAAAGCTAAAGGTTCTAAACCAGATTTTTT
>RECR01000030.1 GCA_007693955.1 Gloeocapsa sp. DLM2.Bin57 | reverse complement strand
TGACGAACAGTTCCGAGTCCTCCTTCATCTACAAGTTCTCTATTTTCGATACATTTTCCGATAAAGGGTTTATTAGGACGATAGATATTTACGGGTATATCTTTGTTTTTGGCTTGAGCTTGAGTCATAGGTTTACTAGTATGTTCTGGTGTTGCCTTACTTTCTGTATCTTGATCACAAGATTTGATACTAACTATTCGTCCTCCTAGGCGAGTAATTCGCTGCATTTCTTGATTCATGCGGTTATAGGGAACTTTGATAAATATACTACCGCTACGACGAATAGGATATTCTAACTTATTGGTTTGTTGATTTTGACTAAGACCGACTACTTCGTAAACAAAAATGCGGTTACCATAATTTGTGTTGTCGCTGGTTTGTCCCGCTAGGAAAGATTTGCTCATCCCTTCTGAATCTCCTAACTTAAAAAAATATAGAGCCATTTAATAGCCTATCATCCCTAAGCTACTGTGAGTAAGTCACATAGGAGTTAGAGTCGGTTAATCACCAACTAGCTTAACAAAACTTAAAAGAAAAAAAAGTTACCATTAAGGCAGTTTTAGGTTTTTTTAATGTTTTGGGCTACCCCAGTTAAGATTCTGGTTACTGACTACTTGTAGAAAGAACCTTATTCTGGTAAAATTTGCCCATAAGTATCTGGGATCAAATAGTCCTGAATAATCGGGCAATTCAATTACTTACTTGAAAGTAGGTACTTGTTGGCTTAGATGAGATCTTACTTGATAAGAAAACAGTTTAGTATTTTAGAGGGAAGCTATGACCACTCAGTCAGATCGCGTGGTAGTTATTGGTGTCGCCGGGGATTCCGGATGTGGTAAGTCAACTTTTTTGCGTCGCTTAACTGATTTATTCGGTCAAGAATTTATGACCGTAATTTGTTTAGATGACTACCATAGTTTAGATCGCAAAGGCAGAAAAGCAGCAGGTGTGACCGCACTTGATCCTAAAGCGAATAACTTCGATTTGATGTACGAACAAATCAAATCTCTCAAAGAAGGCAAAGCGATCGATAAGCCAATCTATAATCATGAAACAGGGATGATCGATCCACCAGAACGGATCGAACCTAATAAAGTAATCGTGATTGAGGGTCTCCATCCTTTCTATGATGAAAGAGTCCGCGCTTTAGTAGATTTTGGCGTCTATCTCGATATCAGCGACGAGGTAAAAGTTAACTGGAAAATCCAACGAGATATGGCGGAAAGAGGTCATACCTATGAAGATGTTATCGCCTCTATTAATGCTCGTAAACCAGATTTTGATGCTTATATCGACCCCCAAAAACAATACGCCGATGTGGTAATTCAAATCCTCCCCACCCAACTAATTGAAGACAAAGATAGCAAAATCTTACGCGTGCGTCTGATTCAGCAAGAGGGAGTAAATGGCTTTGAACCTGTTTATCTATTTGATGAGGGTTCAACTATTGACTGGAGACCCTGTGGTCGTAAACTTACCTGTACTTACCCTGGTCTGAAAATGTACTATGGACCTGATAGTTACTATGGACAAGAAGTGTCTGTCTTAGAATTAGATGGTCAATTCGATAATCTCGAAGAAATGATTTATGTCGAAAGTCACCTCAGCAAAACAGGAACTAAGTACTATGGCGAGATGACTGAGCTATTATTAAAACACAAAGATTATCCAGGCTCTAACAATGGTTCTGGTTTATTCCAAGTGTTAGTAGGCTTGAAAATGCGCGAAATGTACGAGTTGCTGACTTCAAGTCAAACAAAAGTAACCGCAGAAAGCGCAGTTTAACACCGATAACAGGGCGGCGATCGCTGCCCCTAAATAATTAAAATCTACATATGAAAGTTTGGTTAACAACCTGTGTGTTGGTGTTTGTGGTGGTAGAATTGGTACTGTGGGTTAAACAGTTTATTTTACCCCTACCAGTGTATTTAGTCGCCGGAGCATTTCTGGCGATCGCTTCTAACTACGAAAAAGCTAAGTTACGATAGAGAAAACTAAGATTAACAACTATTTTACTTTTACTAAGCAACATAAATGTAGTCAGACCCACGCACGAGCGGGTATCTGGCAGACTCCCCATGGTTGTGTAGAAACTCCTCGCTTTATGCCAGTAGGAACTGTGGCTACGGTGAAGGGTTTAACTCCGGCTCATCTCGAAGCCTGTAAAGCTCAAATGATTCTAGGTAATACTTATCACCTGCACTTACAACCAGGAGAGGATATCATCGCTCAAGCAGGAGGTTTACATCGTTTTATGGGCTGGAATCAACCCATTTTAACGGATTCTGGAGGTTTCCAGGTATTTAGTCTCAGCAATCTTCGTCAAATTAGCGAAGAAGGGGTAATCTTTCGCTCCCCTAGAGACGGAAGGTTGATTAATCTAACACCAGAGAAATCAATCGAAATCCAAAACGCCCTAGGGGCTGATGTGATTATGGCTTTTGATGAATGTCCTCCTGCTACAGCAACCGCAACAGAAGTTAAAGAAGCTACAGAAAGAACCTATCGTTGGCTCAAACGTTGCCTCAAAGCCCATCAGCGTCCCGGTGAACAGGTCATCTTTGGCATAGTACAGGGGGGGACTCATTTAGAGTTAAGAAAGCAAGCAGCCTTAGAATTAGTAGATTTAGATTTAGCAGGTTATGCCATCGGTGGAGTTAGTGTAGGAGAAGCCCCCGAATTAATCCATCAAATCGTTAAGTTTACTACTCCTTTACTCCCTGAGACTAAACCTCGTTATCTAATGGGTGTGGGAACTTATCGCGAAATGGTCGTGGCGATCGCCTCTGGTATTGACTTATTTGATTGTGTCATCCCCACACGTTTAGGGCGTCATGGTACGGCTTTAGTCAAGGGTGAGCGTTGGAATCTCAAAAATGCCCGTTTTCGTGAAGATTTTCGACCCCTAGACGAGGATTGCTCCTGTTATACCTGTAGTAATTTTAGCCGAGCTTATCTCAATCATCTTGTCAAAAGTAGAGAAATGTTGGGTTATATGCTCTTATCTCTACATAATATCCACGAGTTAATTGACTTTACGCAACGAATTCGCCAAGCCATTATTAATGATAATTTTTTAGCTGAATTTGGTCATTGGTTATAAAACTGCTAACAGCGCTTCTCCCATTCCTTGACAACCAACTTGACGCATTCCTGGTGACATAATATCTCCTGTACGTATTCCCGCTTCGAGAACTTGCCATACGGCTTTTTCCATAGCAGTAGCTGCTTGATCTTGGTTTAACCCATAACGTAATAACATTGCAGCACTCAATACCATAGCCAAAGGATTAGCTAAATCTTGACCCGCGATATCAGGAGCTGAGCCGTGTACAGGTTCAAACACACCAGGTCCTGTACTCCCTAAACTCGCCGAAGGTAACATACCAATACTACCAGTTAACATCGCCGCTTCGTCAGAAAGAATATCACCAAACAGATTACCAGTAACGATAGTATCAAATTGACCAGGGTTGCGAATTAATTGCATCGCTGCATTATCTACATAGAGATGGGATAACTCTACATCGGGATAATCAGCAGCTATAGCAGTAACGCGATCGCGCCATAACTGAGACACATCTAAAACATTAGCTTTATCTACGGAACATAATTTTTTACTTCTTTTACGAGCAATTTCCAAAGCCACCTTAGCGATACGGTCAACTTCACTCTCGCGATAAGCCATAGTATTAACACCGCGTTTCTCATTAGTTTCTGAGCTAAAAATACCTTTGGGTTGACCAAAATAAATCCCCCCTGTTAACTCCCTAACTACCATCAGATCTACTCCCTCGATGACTTCAGGTTTAAGGGTAGAAGCGTCAATCAATTGAGGAAAAATAGTCGCAGGACGTAA
Organism: Gloeocapsa sp. DLM2.Bin57; assembly: GCA_007693955.1. Lineage (NCBI taxonomy): Bacteria > Bacillati > Cyanobacteriota > Cyanophyceae > Chroococcidiopsidales > Chroococcidiopsidaceae > Gloeocapsa > Gloeocapsa sp. DLM2.Bin57. Next base: position 18,455 of record RECR01000030.1, on the reverse strand, counting down.
ATTAGCAAATAATCCTAAACCCTCTCTTAAACCCAATAAACCCGTCTCAGGACGTTGCTGACGTGGTAGATTATCCCATTTATAGCCACCAATAGCAGCTAGTAAAACAGCATCACTCTGACGACAAAGTGTTAAAGTTTCTTCAGGTAGAGGATTTCCCGTAGCGTCAATAGCCGCACCTCCGATTAACCCCTCTTGGAAACTTAATTCTAGGTTAAACTTAGAGGCGATCGCTTTGAGGATTTCTACAGTAACTTTAGTAATCTCAGATCCAATACCATCTCCTGGCAGCAACGTAATCAAATATTTTTCAGTCATAGTCAACAAACAAGTTTTTAAACTACCTATTTTAGCCGATTTAGGCTCTCACAGAAATAATTAACAAATCAAGTTAAAATCAGCATTGAAAAGGAGTACATGAACGGAAATAAATGTTTAAATTCTCTAATTTAATTTCTTTAAGTGTGGTGACCGTTTTATTATCTGGAGGTTATACTGTAGCTCAAACCTTACCAGAGTCCATTAACCCTGAAACTACAGTTCTCCCTAGTCCTAACCCTTTGTTATTCCCTACAGACTCTACAGAAGTCACTGTAGAAGAAGTTACCCCCATTACTCTAGAAGAAGCTTTAGAGATTGGTTTGCGCAATAATAAAGCGTTACAAACAGCAAGACAAGAATTAGAACGAACTCAAGCAGAATTGAGAGCAGCAACCTCAGCTTTTTTCCCCACTATTGATTTTAATTCACAGGTGGATTATACCAATAGTGCAGCAGCTAAACTTAGTGACCAAAGATTCCCCCTAAACCAGATAGCTATAGAAACTGGAAATGTTTCGGGAACAATTGAGTTAAACTACGATATCTTCGATGGGGGTAATCGAGGTGCGACGGTGCGTCGAGAAAGAATCAGACTCAATTCTAGTCAATTAAATGTAGAAACCGTTTTAGAAGAAACTCGTTTTAACATTATCCAAAACTATTATGATTTACAAAACGCTGATGCTCAAGTGGCGATCGCTCAAGCTGCGGTAGAAGACGCTAGTCAAAGTTTACGAGACGCTCAATTACGAGAACAAGCAGGTTTAGGAACTCGGTTTGACGTACTCCAAGCTGAAGTAGATTTAGCCAACGCCAGTCAGAATTTAACCAGAGCGATCGCCAATCAACGTATTGCTAGACGCCAACTCGCTCAAACACTTAGTTTAGCTCAAACCGCCGAATTAGCAGCAGCAGATGAAATTCAACAACTAGGAGAATGGGAATATACCCTAGAAGAAACTATCGTTTTAGCCTTTAAAAATCGGGCTGAATTAGAGCGTTTCTTACTAGAAAGAGAAATCGCCACCGCTAATAGACAAATTGCTCTTGCTGAGATGTACCCTACTATTAGTTTCTTTACCAACTATAATTTTCTCGATGATCAATTAGGAGATGGTATCAGCGTTAAAGATGGTTACGCAGTGGGTGGAAGAGTTCGTTGGCGTCTCTTTGATGGTGGGAGAGCAATAGCGCGCGCTAGAGCCGCCGATCGCGATGTAGAAATAGCCGAGACTAGATTTGCCCAACAACGGGATCAAATCCGTTTTCAAGTAGAATCAGCCTATTATGATCTAATCTCCAATCAAGACAACATCGGTACAGCCCAAACCGCCGTAGTTACCGCCGAAGAAAGACTCAGATTAGCCCGTCTGCGTTTCCAAGCTGGGGTAGGTACTCAAACTGAAGTTATCGACGCTCAAAGAGACTTAACCGAAGCTCGTGGTAATCTTTTGCAAGCGGTGATTGGTTATAACCAGTCTCTCAATAGTTTAGAAAGAGCTGTCAGTAACCTTCCTGATAGTCTTCTCTTTGAAGTTCCCTAGTCTGGTGTAGGGGACATTAGGTATTAGCTTTTAGGTTGAACGGTGGAACGGAATTCCTTTCTTCCTTTCTTCGGAATTCCGAATTCTCCCCTACTCCCTACTCCCTCTTACCCAACCAATAATTGAGTTTCAAAGTAAGGCTGAAATTTTTGCGAAAATGTATTAAAGTTATAGGTTTGGAGGAAAGCTCAACAGAATCAATAATGCGTTTACTTACCACAGTTTCTGGCTTACGTTCGAGTTTAGAGGCAAGAACAGCAGAACAAACTCTAGGACTTGTTCCGACTATGGGTGCTTTACACCCTGGTCATCTCAGTTTGATTAAACGTGCGGTGTCAGAAAATGATTTAGTAGTAGTGAGTATCTTTGTCAATCCTCTGCAGTTTGGACCACAGGAAGATTGTGCAAGATACCCTAGTTCTCTAGAAGCTGACTTACAACTATGCGAACAAGAGGGGGTAGATTTTGTCTTTGCTCCTAATTCTCTAGAAATGGGAATAACCGCAGTAGGAGAAGTCAATAACCATACTGTAGTAGTTCCTCCCCAAGAGATGACAGCGGTTTTATGTGGACCTTTTCGACCTGTACACTTTACGGGAGTAGCGACGATTGTAACTAAACTCTTGACGATTGTTGCACCAGATTTAGCTTATTTTGGGGAAAAAGACGCCCAACAATTAGCCATAGTCAAACGTTTAGTACAAGATTTAAAGCTCAAAACCGAGATTAGCAGTGTTCCTACGGTGCGAGAAAAATCAGGTTTAGCCTATAGTTCTCGTAATCAATATTTAAGTGTCACAGAAAAAGCCGAAGCTGCTAAAATCTATCAAGGTTTAATTAAAGCCCATGATGCCTTTAAACAGGGTATCTTTACTAAAGCTCAATTAACCGCTATTGTCAGAGCCGAATTGAACTCTATTTCTAACCTAAAAATTGAATATATAGATTTAGTTCACCCTGATAGTCTCATTCCTCTCAATCAAGTGGAGGATAAGGGTTTATTAGCAATAGCCCTTTGGCTAGGTTCTACTCGTCTTATTGATAATATTATGTTGCGTTTACGTCAGCCAATTATTGCCATCGATGGTCCTGCAGGTGCAGGGAAATCAACTGTAACTCGTTATTTAGCCAAAACTCTAGGTTTGATGTATCTCGATACCGGGGCTATGTATCGCGCTTTAACCTGGTTATTTATGCACTATGACATTGATTTAGAAGATACTGAAGCGATCGCCTTAAGTTTAGCTGATTTACGTTTAGAACTAATTCCTAGTAATGATCCTCTTCAAGCTACTGGGGTGATTATTAATGATCATGACGTGAGTCAAGTTATTCGTAGTCCTGAAGTTAGTAAATACGTCTCCAAGGTTTCGGCTATTCCCGCGGTGCGTCGTCGTCTAGTACAGTTACAACAGGAACTAGGGGTAAAAGGTGGACTAGTCGCCGAAGGTAGAGACATAGGTACAAAAGTTTTCCCCGATGCAGAATTAAAAATATTCCTGACTGCTTCGGTAAAAGAACGTTCTCTCAGACGCTTACGAGAATATCAACAACAGGGTATTAATAATATTAGTCTCGAAGAATTAGCCCAAGGTATTGAAGCTAGAGATAAACTAGATACAGAGCGTAAAGTATCTCCTCTACAACAAGCACCAGACGCGATCGTTATCAGTACTGATGGTTTAACCATTGAAGAGGTTATCAATAAAATCGTTAACTTATACGAAACTCGCGTTCAATCACCCTCGAAGGTATTAGGTGGAACGGTGTTAGGGGTTAGGTAAAAGGTTGTAGGGTGTAGGGTGTATGTGTTATAGCAGTACAAGCTAAGGTGTTTGACATTTTCAAATTATGAAACCCATTATTAGTCTAGCTTTTGCCTGAGTGCCTATTCAAGTAGCGCTATATTATTCCTATATATCATACTCCGAAGTCTCCCCTTCTCCCTTCTCTTTCAAGAGTGCCTCATTCGCGCATTCTTCATTCTTCATTTTGTACACCCAAATAGACCTCAATTACCCTGGGGTCATTTTGTACCTCTTCCATCGTTCCTTCACAGAGTAGAGAACCTTGATGTAATACGCTTACTCTGCGAGCGATTTGACGCACAAACTCCATGTCATGTTCAATAACGATTAAAGAATGACTCTCAGCTAAAGCTAAAAGCAAATTACCGACATTTTCTGTTTCTTCATCGGTTAAACCGGCTACGGGTTCATCTACTAATAATAAATCAGGAGATTGAGCTACTAACATACCAATTTCTAGTCTTTGTTTTTCACCGTGGGATAATAAAGCCGCAGGAAGTTCTGCTTTAGCCACTAATCCTACGGTTTCTAAGAGATTAACTACGTTACGTTGTTCTGAAGATCTAGGATTTTGCCATAAAGTAGCTAGAGGGTTTTTCTGACGGTTGCAGACTAAATCTAGGTTTTCTCTGACGGTTAAATTTAAATACACTCTAGGGGTTTGAAACTTTCTACCTACACCTAAACGCGCGATTTCATGTTCAGAAGTCTTACGCAGGTTACGCCCTTTAAATAAAACTCGTCCTTGGTTAGGTTGCACTTTACCTGTAATTACGTCTAAAAAGGTGGTTTTTCCTGCGCCATTAGGTCCAATAATAACTCTCAACTCTCCTGTATCCATACTAAAGTTAAGGTTATTGAGTGCTTTAAAACCATCAAAACTAACGGTTAAATCTTCAATGACTAGAATCTTCTGGCTCATATTCTTCTCTTTCTTGTTGAATCTCAGGATCTGTTTCTAAACTAGGATAGGTAGCTAGACGTGGCTGCATACCCAACAGAGAACGTAGTTTTAACCAACCAAAATCACGCCACCAGCCAATAATTCCATCGGGAAGTACTGTTACTACGATTAAGAATAAAGCACCCTGGAAGAATAACCACACTTCAGGGAATTTTTCACTGAGTAAACTTTGGGCTAAACGTACTAGAATAGTACCAAGAATCGCTCCAATCAAAGTACCTCTTCCCCCTACTGCTACCCAAATCACCATTTCTATGGAAAAAGCTACCTCCATCAAAGTAGGGCTGATTATTCCTGATTGGACGGTATATAATGCTCCTGCTATCCCTGCGATCGCCCCTGAAATAGCAAAGACGATCACTTTATAACCAGTGGGATTATAACCAGAGAAACGCATCCTGGTTTCATCGTCTCGAATCGCGATTAAAGCTTTACCAAATCTCCCACTAGTTAACCAACGACACAATAAGTAAATCAAAACTAAACATAAGATACTTAACTGATAGAATAATCGTTGTGCTTCTGCTGATCCTCCTGAGATCCCAAAAATAGTTTGAGTATCTGTGGTTAGTCCATTTGTACCATTGATTAATTTTTGTTGACCATTAAAGAAGTTAAAAAAGACTAATAGAGCAGCTTGAGTAAGAATAGAGAAGTAAACCCCTTTAATGCGATTACGGAATACCAGATAACCCAATATTCCTGCTACTATCCCTGGAATGAGCACGATTGCTACTAGAGTAAAGGGGAAAGAAGCGAAAGGTATCCATACCCAGGGTAACTCTTTCACACCATAAAGATTGAAAAAATCGGGTAATTTACCTTCAGGAAGTTGTAGATTCATATACATAGCCAGAGCATAGCCTCCCAAGGTAAAGAAGATACCATGTCCTAGGCTTAATAGTCCTGTATAACCCCAAATTAAGTCAATACCTAAAGCGACTATTGCTAAAGATAGGAATCTACCTAAGAGTCTGAGACGAAATTCTGAGAGTAATAAGGGTAAAACCACCGCTAGAATCAAGGCTATAGCGATCAGGATTATTAACTCTGTTAACCATTGCTGCTTTTTTTTAGTATTCATTATAGTTGTGCGTTTCTACCTTTAGGTGGAAAGATTCCTGCGGGTTTAATCTGCAGAAAAATAATAATCAGACCAAAAACTAACACTCTTGCCATACTAGTATTAGCGAAAAACATTAAAATATCTACCAAGGGTTTAAGAAAGGCAATGTCTATGATGAAAATTACTAGTATTCCCGAACCAATTAAATAGTTAAGAATACCAATACCTAAAGCTGCTAAAATTGTGCCTAAGAGATTACCTACTCCTCCTACAACCACTACCATAAAGGTATCGATAATGTAGTTTTGTCCTGTATTTGGTCCGACTGAACCTAATAGACTAATCCCACAACCTGCTATACCAGCTAAACCCGAACCAATCGCAAAGGTTAAAGCATCTACTTTCTCTGTGGGAATACCTAAACAAGCACTCATGGTGCGATTTTGGGTTACTGATCTGATTTTTAATCCCCAGGAAGACTTATTTAAAAACCAATAGGTAGCCAAAATACAAAGAATGGTAAGAACAATAATAAAGATACGCGCCATAGGTATTTGAAAGTTACCAACAGGAATACCACCCCGCAACCACCCAGGGGCCGTGACATCCACATTGGTTGTACCAAACCAAGGATTGATCAGGTTTTCTTGACCTTGTTGTTGAATTAAAAAGCCCGTAGCTGTAGCTAGGGCTATACTCAGGGTTAAAATAGTTCCTTGGATTAGGTTAGAAATATGCTGATAACGACGCTTAATTAGGAACATTCCCCCAAAGTAGAGTATAGCAAAAACAGCGATCGCGATGATTAATAACCAGTTAACGCTACGCACAAATTGACGTAAGATTAAACTTACCCCCCAAGTTGCTAACAGGGTTTCTAGAGGTCTTCCATAGAGATAACGAATTACCCCTTTTTCCAGGATTAAACCCATTAACCCCGAGACGATAAAAGCCAAGGGTAACGCTGCAATAATGTAAAAATTAAACCAGGGTTCACCGAAACCTTTAAAGACATTTTGGGTAACAAAAGTAGCATAAGCACCTAACATGATTAACTCACCATGAGCTAGATTAATTACCCCCATGAGTCCAAAAACGATCGCTAAACCCAAAGCAGCGATTAGTAATACTGCACCTATACTTATACCATTAAATAAACTTTCAAGAAGGATTGCCATTATTAGAGTTCGCAGGAAAGGAGTTCGCAGGAAAGGAGTTAGTAGGAGGAAACGGGTTCGGAGTTATTTAGAATCAGCCAATGTGGGAAAAAATAATTAATTCTTCATTCGCGCATTCGCGCATTCTTCTTTTCTCTCTTCCCTACCTCTGACCACTAAAAATTACATTTGGTATCTACCACCTTTATTAGGATCACTCCAATCGCACCCATAACCTCTGGTTTCAGGTACAAACTGATTCCAAGGTAGAGGATCAATAGGGCCATCTGTACTCCAGACGATATCAAATAAACCATCGTCTCTAACTTGACCAATACGTACGGTTTTAGAGATATGGTGATTAGGTTTCATTTGCACAAAACCTTCGGGAGCGTCTAAACTTTGACCGATCGCTGCACTTCTAACGGCTTCTAATTCTGTTGTTCCTGCTTGTTCTACAGCTTGTTTCCAGAGATATACCATGATATAAGCAGCTTCCATGGGATCATTGGTAACGCGATCAGCTCCGTATTCAGCGCGGAAAGCTTCGACAAATTTTTGATTAGCTGGGGTATCTACGGTTTGGAAGTAATTCCAGGCTGCATAATGTCCAATCAGATATTCTCTACCGATTTGTCTAACTTCTTCTTCAGCGATACTAACGGACATCACGGGGTATTTATCAGGTGTTAAACCTGCACCCTGCATTTGTTTGAAGAACGCGACGTTACTATCACCGTTAAGACTGTTAAAGATTATACCACCCTCGGGTAAGGCTACCCTAATTTTGGTGATAATAGGGGTTACTTCAGTATTACCAAGTGGCAAGTAATCTTCTCCTACAACCTCTCCACCTTTAGCTGCGAGTTGTTCTTTGATAATAGTATTAGCGGTACGAGGGAAAACATAGTCTGAACCGACTAAAAAGAATTTTGTCCCTTTGTTAGCCATTAACCAATCTACAGCAGGCTCAATCTGTTGGTTAGGAGCAGCTCCAGTATAGAAGATATTGCGAGAACATTCTTGACCTTCGTATTGAATGGGATACCAAAGCATATGATTTTTAGATTCAAACACGGGTAAAACTGCTTGACGACTAGCAGAAGTCCAACAACCAAAAACTACGACTACTTGGTCTTGATCGATAAGTTTAGCTGCTTTTTCAGCGAAAGTGGGCCAGTCAGAAGCCCCGTCTTCTATTACTGCTTCTATTTGTTTTCCTAATACCCCACCACCTGCGTTAATTTCTTTAATCGCTAATTTTTCTGCATCTACTACTGTGGTTTCACTAATCGCCATAGTTCCACTTAAAGAGTGCAGAATCCCTACTTTAATGGTGTCACCGCTAGCTTGAGCAATTTGTGGCGCTGTGGCTTGAGCAGGGGATTTGGCGTAAGCTTTCAGTATAATACTACTTCCTAATGCTGCTGAAGTGTAAGTTAGAAATTTTCTACGTCCTAGTCTTGCCATTTTATTTAGTTTGTTTAAAAAATCTAGCTTAGTTTACACCCCACCTAAAGGAAATAATGTTATTTAGGCTACTTTTTACGGGGCTATTGATTCTGCTAAAATTGGTAAAAATAGTTACCAGGTCAAGTTATGCGCATATACGTTCTACTGTTTAACGCTCGTACTGAGAATGAGGGGATACATACTATCCAGATGGGCGATCGCCATAAAATCTTATTGTTTGAAACAGAAGACGATGGTACTCGCTATGCCATGATGTTAGAAGCCCAAGATTTCCCTGTACCTACAGTAGAAGAGATGGATTTAGACGAAGTCATCGAATTCTGTATCAGTGCTGACTATGATTATGAAATCATTAAAGATGGTACTCTAGCTGTTCCCCCTGAATCTAATGTACCCCAAACCGATTGGGAATTAGAACAGTCTGAGGAAAACTCAGAAATGTCTTCAGCAGAATTAGAAAAAATCAGACGTCGCTTAGAAGGACTTTTATGAATCAATCTCGTGGTCATCTCCTGACAGAATTAAATAACCCTCGTAGTCATAACTTAGACCAATTAAGCCCATTAGAATTAGTGGATTTATTTAATCAGGAGGACCAATATACCCTAAAAGCGATCGCAACTGTCAGACAAGAATTAGCCCAAGCTATAGAACTTATTGCTAATTGTTTGACTCAAGGTGGTAGAATGTTCTACGTCGGTGCAGGGACGAGCGGACGTCTAGGGGTACTCGATGCTGCCGAATGTCCCCCCACCTTCTGTACCCCACCAGAAATGGTTCAGGGGATTATTGCAGGGGGAATAGAGGCTTTAACTCGTAGTTCAGAAGCTAAAGAAGATGATTATGGAGCAGGGGTTGAAGCGATCGCTACTCGGGGAGTTAATCAATTAGATGTGGTAATCGGTATTACTGCAGGAGGGACAACCCCCTACGTTCACGGGGCGATCGCCCAAGCTCAAACCAAAGGTGCTAAAACTATCTTTATAACCTGTGTCCCTGACCAACAAGTTAATCTAGAGGTAGATATCGCGATTAGACTATTGACCGGACCTGAATTATTAGCGGGTTCAACTCGTCTGAAAGCGGGGACTGCTACCAAAATGGCTCTCAATATCCTTTCTACGGGAGTAATGGTACGTCTAGGTAAAGTTTACGGGAATCGGATGGTAGATGTAGCGGTGACTAATAGTAAATTACGCGATCGCGCTATACGCATTATCCAGGATTTAACCGACTTAACCCCACAACAAGCTCAAGAATATCTAACCCTTAGTAATAATAACGTTAAACTAGCTTTACTCCTACAAGCTACTAATTTAACCCCCCAAGCAGCTACAATTTTACTAGAGCAACATCAAGGTAACCTAGGCTTAGCCCTAAAAACATATCACAATAATCATGCTTAATTCATCAGAAACCTCCACTTTTATTACTATCCTAATCATTGCCCTAGTTATTTTAATTTGGGGTTATAATCGCTCTCGTCCTTTTGGAAAATTAGGCATAATTTCTTGGTTACAGTCAGTAGTCTTGTTTGCCCCCTGGTTAATCTTCTTTAGTTTTTTAACCCTGGGGATTTATATCAACATAATTGGCATTTTATTATTATTGGTCCTATCGATAATTGCTTATATGATTTTAGGTAGAAGTTTACGTAATTTAGGACCTGAAGAGACACTTATACCCAAACAACCCCAAGAAATTGTCGAGTTAGAAACCCCAACCCCAACTGTAACCATTCCTGAAGCAGATTTACAAAGCATTAGGGGTATTTTTGGTATTGATACTTTTTTTGCCACAGAGACTATCTCCTATCAAGAAGGTTTCATTTTCAAAGGTAACCTCAGAGGTGAACCACAAACAGTCCACAATCAACTCTCCGAGAAACTTAAAAAACTAGTAGGAGAAAAATACCGACTCTTTCTCGTAGAAAATGGCGAAGGAAAACCCACGGTAATCTTACTACCAAATAGTAGAGATCCTCAACCTACTACTCTAGCCCAGAAAAACCTCGCTCTAGCTTTATTAGTAGCTACCATCGCTACCAGTTTAGAAACAGCGGGATTACTCCTGGGATTTGATTTATTTAGTGACTTTGGTAGATACGCCGAAGCTATACCCATTAGTTTAGGACTTTGGTTAATTTTGGGAATGCACGAACTCGGTCATCTTTTCGTGGCTAAACGTCACCACATACGCCTAAGTCTGCCTTTTTTCTTACCTAGTTGGCAAATTGGCTCATTTGGAGCGATTACTCGATTTGAATCGTTATTACCTAATCGTCAAATTCTCTTTGATATCGCTTTTGCAGGTCCGGCTACAGGTGGATTAATTTCTCTGTTACTGATTATTATCGGTTTGTTATTATCTCATCAGGGTAGTCTATTTCAAATACCTAGTCAATTTTTCCAGGGTTCTTTTCTCGTAGGAACTTTGGCTAAAATAATCCTTGGTTCTAGCATGAGTCAACAGGTAATCGATGTTCATCCCCTCACCTTAATCGGTTGGTTAGGTTTAGTGATTACTGCTTTGAATCTGTTGCCTATCGGTCAACTAGATGGAGGTAGAATGGTGCAAGCTATTTATGGTCGCAAAATCGCTAGACGTATTTCTCTGACTAGTCTGATTATTTTGCTCTTAGTGGCGATTATTAATCCTGCTAATCCGATTCTTCTCTATTGGGGTATTTTAATTTTGTTCCTACAAAGAGAGTTAGAACGTCCTAGTCTCAATGAAATTAGCGAAGTAGATGATACTAGAGCTGTTTTAGGTTTATTAGCTTTGTTATTGATGTTGGCTACTTTGATACCTTTAAGTCCTAGTTTAGCAGGTCGTCTGGGTATTGGTAGTTAACGAATTACGTTAAGTTTTGTTATCTTGGAGATATAAACAAAATGACGTTTTTGTCAAATGACTTCATTAACTAATCAAAATGCAGCTCAAGACGGGATTGGTCTGAAAACCGTTTGGTCTCAAATACGAGCTGATAGCTGTCCTTATCACTATAACTTTCATTTACATACTTATTGTTCTGATGGTCAATTAAGTCCTGAGCAAATTATCGAACAAGGGATAACCCTAGGGTTAAAAGGTTTAGCCATCAGCGATCATCATTCTGTCGAGGGTTATTATCTAGCTCAAAAGTATCTGAAAACTCTCAGACACAACTACCCAAAGTTAGATTTACCCCAATTATGGACTGGTGTGGAGATTACTTCTGATTTAAAGGGGGTAGAAGTGCATCTGTTGGGTTATGCTTTTGATCCTGAGCATCCCCAAATTAAGCATTATTTTACTGGTAAGCGTCCTAGTTGCACAGCTGCAGAAGCAGCACAAGTTATCTACGCTATTCAAGCAGCAGGTGGATTAGCGGTATTAGCTCACCCTGCGCGGTATCATCAACCCGCCAAACGTTTAGTCCCGTTGGTTGCTCAATTGGGTATAGATGCTTTAGAGGTTTACTACGCTTACGGTAATCCTAAACCCTGGTTTCCTAGTCCGCAAGAAACAGAGGAGGTTAAACAATTAGCCGAGTCTTATAATTTATTGATGACTTGTGGTACTGATACTCATGGGAGTAACATACTACAACGTATATAGCTGCCCCAAAATTTGTCCTGGCTACTTAGTAAGAGTTCGGAGGAACGGTGGAACGGTGGAACGGTTTTATTATTCCTATATATCATACTCCCCGTCTCCTCCCTCTCCCCCTCTCAGAAGCTCCCTACTCCCTACTCCCCACAGGAACCACACTCTTGCCTATTTCCTATTCCTTATTGCCTCATTCTTAATTCTTAATTCATAACTAGGGAGAATCAGGACTAAAATGTTTGCTAATAAAATGAGTATCAACATCCCCTGCTAAAAAAGCGGGATGCTTGAGAATTTTTTGATGGAAGCCAATAGTAGTGGGTACGCCTGTAATAGCGCATTCTCTTAATGCTCTCTGCATTCGTTGAATAGCTGCTTGACGATTAGGTCCCCAGACGATTAGTTTACCAATAAGGGAATCGTAATAGGGAGAAATCTCATAGTCTGTATAAACGTGTGAGTCCATGCGGACTCCGGGTCCTCCTGGGGGAAGGTAGGCACTGATTTTACCAGGATGAGGACGAAAATTATTATCAGCGTCTTCAGCGTTAATCCGACATTCGATCGCGTGTCCTTTTAACTCTACTTCAGCTTGGGTGAGACTGAGTTTTTCCCCTTGGGCGATACGAATTTGTTCGGCGATTAAATCTAAACTTGTAATCATTTCAGTTACAGGATGTTCTACTTGAATGCGGGTATTCATTTCCATAAAATAAAAATGCCCCGATTTATCCACGAGAAACTCTACTGTACCTGCACCAACATAATTAATCGATTTGGCGGCTAAAATAGCAGCATCACCCATTTTAGTTCTTAATTCGGGGGTTAAAAAGGGACTAGGTGCTTCTTCTAATAACTTTTGGTGACGTCTTTGAATTGAACAGTCTCTTTCCCCTAAATGAATTACGTTACCGTAACTGTCTGCGAGGATCTGAAATTCTATATGTCGAGGTGAGTCAACAAATTTTTCCAGGTAAACTCCCGCGTTACCAAAAGCCGCTTCTGCTTCTCCTTGGGCGGCTTGGAACATTCTGGTTAATTCACTGTCATTTTGGACAAGACGCATTCCTCTACCTCCTCCCCCTGCAGTAGCTTTGATAATCACGGGATAACCGATTCTCCTGGCTATTTTATGGGCTTCAGCTTCGGTTGCTATTAACCCAGGACTCCCGGGAATTGTAGGTACTCCTGCTTGCTGCATGGTTTTTTTAGCAGTAGATTTATCTCCCATGGCTCTGATCGCTGCGGGTGTAGGACCAATAAAATGTAATTGATGATCGGCACAGATTTCGGCGAAACGAGCGTTTTCGGCTAAAAAACCATAACCTGGGTGAATGGCTGTAGCGTTTCTGGTTAAGGCTGCCGCAATAATATTAGGGATATTTAAATAACTTTTACTAGATGCGGGAGGACCAATACAAACGCTTTCATCGGCTAGTTGCACATGGAGAGCGTGACAATCAATGGTAGAATGAACCGCTACGGTACGAATACCGAGTTCTTCACAACTATGGAGAATCCGTAAGGCGATTTCTCCTCGATTAGCAATTAATATTTTATCGAACATTTATGATTTATTTAAACTAATTAAAGATAGAAACAATTCCCCTACTTACTGTTGAGCAAGAGGGGAATGTTAGACAAGGTGACTAAGGTTTAGTTATAAACTTTACCGCCTCCCCACTCAACTCCGCGCACTTTAGGTTGAATGAGAATATAACCTGCTACTGCTTTGAGATCTGCGTCGGTGAGATTTCTCATCTCGCTAAAGATATCACTTCTGTCGGTATTAGGATGTAACAGTGAGATATCTTCTTCTCCATCATAAGTCATGGGGTGTTGAAAGTAATCTACCAAAGCTATAATGTTATCCCGAGGAGGATATGCTCCTTCTAAGGCTTCTAAACGAAGTCCTACGTTAGGATTAGTTTTGGTTCTTCCTCCTAAATGACATTGAGAACAGGTATTGTTAAAGATTTTTTTACCTGTTTCTGCTTCTTGCAGACTAATTACTACTTGTTCCCCTTCGGGGTTTAGTTTGACTGTGCGTACTTCTTCAGTTAATTCTACGGCTAGTGCTTGATTAACCAATCCAGGCAAGGTAAAAATGGCGATCGCTATAATTACCCAAATAAATCGCTTTAGCATCTTTTTCCTCAAACAGTTTTTCGAGCAGTTTTGAAATCTTCACTGATTTTGAGATTAATAGACTTTTAACTTCAATCAGCAAAATCAACTAATTTATGTCGATTCTAGGGAAATCTATAGCTAGTTTACCCTATTTGTGTCTTTATTCTCTGATTCAATTCTCTTAGTATTTCTTTACAATTAGTTGATAATCAAAAACCCCAGATTTCTGGGGTCTAAGTGCAATTATCAAGAAAGGTTATTACTTAACGTTAACTTTAGCGCCTGCTTCTTCGAGTGTTTTCTTGATTTGTTCTGCTTCTTCTTTAGCAATACCTTCTTTTAGGGGTTTCGGTACTGCTTCTACTAATTCTTTAGCTTCTTTGAGTCCTAAACCTGTGATAGTACGAACTTCTTTAAGGATAGCAATTTTCTTGTCAGCGGGGAACTCTTCGAGAACAACGTCAAATTCGGTTTTTTCTTCTTCAGGCTCAGCCGCAGCCCCAGGAGCCGCAGCCCCAGGAGCCGCCATCATCATCATTCCACCCCCAGTAGGAGCAGCAGCGCTAACGCCAAAGGCTTCTTCAATTTGTTTGACTAATTCTGAAGCTTCTAAAAGGCTTAAACTTTTTAACTTTTCTAAAATTTCATCGGTTGCAGCAGACATATTTCTTTTCTCCTTGTCTAAAATTTGTTATGCAGCGTCTTGTTCTTGGTTGGCGATCGCTTGAATACCTCTGACCAGGGATGCTGGTACTTCGTTGATACCACGGCACACGGAAGAGGGTACTTCTTTGATACCCACAGCCACTTTGGTCGCCAAGGAATTGATTGCTCCTGCAATTTGAGCCATAAGCTCTTCTTTGCTGGGCAATTCGGTGATCGCTTGTACCTGTTGTTCATTGAGGGATTGACCCTGCATGACCCCGCCGCGAAATTCGGTTTTTTTGGTGTCTTTTTGGAACTTTTGGTACGCTTTGATCGCTCCTCCGAGATCGTCTTTAACTAGTAAAAAGGCTGATGTTCCCTTGAGAAACTCTGTCATTGTTTCCCAGTTGGGGTCTCCTTCTACCGCTAGACGCATCAGGGTGTTTTTGGTGACTTTACATTCTGTACCTGTGGGACGTAGGCGATCGCGTAAGTCGGTAATTTCACCTACCGACAATCCTTGGTAATCGATAATGATAGCCATTTGAGTCTCACTCAATTGTTCTTTGAGTTCTTCGACTATCTCTTCTTTTGATGTCCGATTTCTACCCATGTTTGCCTCACCTCCCTTGCTTCATCACCCATAAATAAGCAGACAACCCCGACGCTTCTCGCCGAGGTTGCCCCTTAGAAACAATTGTAAACCTACCGCTAAACTAGTTAGCAGGGTTAATTCACATTTAGTTTTTTGGTTCTAACCTCGGCAGGGAATTAAGCCTTGAGCACCTGCTGTCTTTGGTTGGATTTAATTATGTCAGCTTAGGATTGCTAGATAATAATCTCAATCTATCTATCATAGCAAAACCTACTCTTTTTGTCAAGAGTTTAATCAGCTATTTTCAGGTCTCGTAAAGCGTTAATATCTACTTCTATGGATGGTCCCATGGAGGAAGATACATAGATCGAGCGCCAATAACGACCTTTAGCCCCTGATGGTCGGTTACGTTCAACTGTGTCCTGTAGTGCTTTAAGGTTTTCTAATAAATCTTCAGCGCTAAAGGAGCTTTTACCAAACATCACGTGGACAATCCCTGTACGATCTGCTCTAAATTCCTGTTTACCTGCTTTGAATTCAGCGATCGCCTCTGGTAAATTATCGGTGACTGTCCCACCTTTAGGAGAAGGCATCAAGCCTTTAGGACCTAAAGCCCGTCCCAATTTAGCCACTTTGGGCATCATATCGGGGGTAGCGATTAAGATATCAAAATCCAATCTACCTTTAAATATTTCTTCGATCAATTCTTCTGAGCCAACTACATCTGCTCCGGCGTCGCTAGCTTCCTTTACTTTTTCCCCTCGGGCGATTACTGCTACTCGCACTGATTGTCCTGTACCTTTAGGGAAAGTTACTGTTGTCCGTAGTTGTTGATCTGTATATTTAGGATCTATCCCTAGACGTATGTGAGCTTCGGCGGTTTCATCAAATTTAGCCGTAGCTGTTTCTTTGAGTAACTGCATCGCCTCTAGAGGCTGATATGGTCTATCTTCTACTTTTGCTTGTGCTGCGGCGAATCTTCGTGATACTTTTTTAGACATTATGTACTCCTGATGGGTCAATAACGAAGCGAATGCCTCTCCCCTACTAATTAGTAAAATTTATGCTTGGATGGTGATACCCATGTTACGAGCAGTGCCCGCGATAATCTTCATAGCTGCTTCAACGTCATTAGCGTTGAGATCGGGTAATTTGGTTTGGGCTATTTCCCGTAACTGTTCTGTAGTAATACTCCCAACCGTTTGTTTATTAGGTTGATCAGAGCCTTTTTCAACTCCTGCGGCTTTTTTGAGCAATACTGAAGCAGGTGGAGTTTTGAGGATGAAGGTAAAACTACGATCTTCATAAACCGATATTTCTACAGGAATAATCATCCCTGGTTTATCGGCGGTTTTGGCGTTATATTCTTTACAGAAAGCCATAATATTAACGCCGTGTTGACCCAAAGCAGGACCAACGGGAGGTGCGGGGTTAGCTTTTCCCGCGGGCAAGGCTAATTTAATTAGTGCGACTACTTTTTTTGCCATTGTTTAAGACTGTTTTTCAACTTGATTGAATTCTAGCTCTACGGGAGTTTCACGCCCAAAGATCGATAATAGAGCTTTGAGTTTTTGCCTTTCGGGACTTACTTCTATTACTTCTCCTGCGAACTCTTTAAACGGACCTGATAGAACCATAATCTGATCACCCACATCTAGATTGATTTTGACTACTAGTTCTTGTGCTTCTGCTTGTCTAAAGATACGCTCTACCTCTGACATTGACAAAGGTAAGGGTTTCACGTGACCTCGTCCTCGTCCATAGTTACGTTTTTGTTCAGCGCCGACGAAGTTGATCACGTGGGGGGTATTTTTAACTACCTGCCAGGCGTCATCTTCCATAATCATCTGCACTAAAACGTAGCCAGGAAAGACTTTTTCTTCTAGATGTTGACGAGAGCCATCTTTACGGATTTTTACTGTTGGTGTGTGGGGAATCTGTACCTGAATAACTCGATCAGCTACGTTAAAAGATTTTACCCGTTGTTCTATATTAGTTTTAACGCGTTTTTCGCAACCTGAGGCTACTTGAATCGCGTACCAACGTGGTTTCTGTTTCTGTTTTGGCTGATTTTGTTGTTCTAGATTTTCTACGTTTTCTAGCTGTTCTTGTGATTCTTCCCCAGGGATACTCATTTTTAAAACACCTTTAATGCTGCCCAAGAAAACAGGTTATCGACCAGATAGATAACGGTTGCTACTAGAATAACCATTAAGATCACAGCAACTGATTCACTAATCAATTGTTGTCTAGAAGGCCAAACAACTTTAGTTAATTCTTGTCTTGTTGCCTTGACAAAGCTAACTATTTCTGTTCCTGTTTTTTGTTCTTTTAACTCTGCTTTTTCTTGACTTGCTGTTTCTTTTTTTGCCACAATTGCTTCCTCATCAGATAATTGACCAGTGGGTTAAGTTAGTTTCCCACAATCAATTTATTTATTATAAAGCAATTATGACGCGCCCTGGAGGACTTGAACCCCCGACATCAGGTTTTGGAGACCTGCGTTCTACCAACTGAACTAAGAGCGCATTAAGCCATCAGCGCAAGATTAGTCTAGTCTAGCATAAATCACCAGATTTTGGCTAGTTATTTTTTGGTAGATTTAATTGGGCGATCGAAACGTTGTTTAATCCGAGTAGCTTTTCCTGTACGTTCGCGCAGATAATAGAGTTTAGCTCTTCTAACTTTACCTCTTCTGAGTACTTGGATACTAGCGACGCGGGGAGAATGGAGTAAAAATACTCTTTCCACACCGACTCCTTGGAAGACGCGTCTAACGGTAATAGTTTCACTGATTCCACCATTACGTTTAGCGATGACTACACCTTCGTAGGGTTGGATTCTTTCTTTACCACCTTCTTGAATTTTAACTCCAACTTTGATGGTATCACCCACATGGATAACGGGTAAGTCCGTTTTTATATGGGTTGCTTCAATAGCTTGAATGATCTCTTGTGCGTTCATAGGGTTGATGAAAAATTCACAATTTCCTATTATACCTTGTTTAGCTTAAAAAAGCAAAAAGCCTCCCTAAACTTAGGGAGGACTTTAGTTAAATGTTAGAGATTATTTAGAAACGGAAGGTTGTCCGAATAGTACCAACGATGATGGTGTCGTTATTATCGTTTTGGTTAGGATTGATAATCACGTATGCACCAGGG
>RECR01000029.1 GCA_007693955.1 Gloeocapsa sp. DLM2.Bin57 | reverse complement strand
TTGCAGAGTCACCAACGGAACTATCAGCTTATCTGCTTTTCCAGGAGCTTTAGACGGTTGATAACCATTCTTACGCCTATCCTGAATGCTTTTACTCGGCACTACGAGAGAAGGAATTTAACCTTCATCAATCGGTTAGTTCTCTCAAACCATTGCTGGTATTGAGGTCTAGAGTTTAAACCTCTCTAGAAACGGGTCGCACCATCTAGTAACCACCATAATTCCCCTTGAGGTTTGATTAAACGTGCAGGGTATAACATTCCATCGGCTTCTGGTGCAAAAATTTGTGACAAAGCAGGTTGTTTATTCGCACCTGTAACTAAAAATATTACACAATCTGCAGCATTAATTAAAGGGTAAGTAAAAGTCAAACGAGGTTGACCATCCTTATTTCCTACTGTAATCAAGCGATCGCTTACTGTCAATGCTGGAGTTTTCGGAAATAGAGAGGCTGTATGTGCGTCATCTCCTATTCCTAAGAAAATAAGATCAAAAACTGGTATTTCTCCTACTGCCAAACCAAAAGCTTCTAGTAATGCTGTCTCATATTTTTGAGCATCTAAACTAGGATTTCCTGAATCAGTTGGCATAGGATAAATATTAGCTTCAGGAAAATTTACCTTATTTAACCAGACGTACCGAGCCATTTTTTGGTTACTTTGAGGATCATCTGGGCTAACATAACGTTCATCACCCCAAAAAACCTCAATTTTATCCCAAGGTAATGAGGTAGCAGAGATCGCTTCGTAGAGGGGTTTAGGGGTATTTCCTCCTGCTAAAGCGATACGGCATTTTTCCTTAACCTCTAGTGTTGCTATAATTTTAGCCTTTACTAGTGCTAAAGCTCGCCCAATTAGGGATGACTTATCTGCTAAAATCTCTAAGTGTTTTTCCATAATTTACCAATTGTGATATTTTCAAGATAACCTAAAATAGATTTACCCAAATATAGTTTAAAGGATAGCAATGAACAGCATAGTTAACACCAGATATATGTCTTTAATTTTAAAGGTTACGGGGATAATTTTTATCGTTTCTGCTTTTATTGATTTTATCACTCTTGCTATTCCCATCAGGCTATTTGAATCGGCTTGGCAGTTACAATTTGTGGCTAGTGTGGTAGATAGGGGGATTGTACCATTATTAGGTATCATCTTATTTTTACTAGGGTATTGGTTCGATAGTGCTGTTGAGCAAACACCAAGCAAAAAGAAGAAAAAAGGCTTTGATATCAGAATGCTTTTCTTTACTCTAGCTGCGATTATGGGAATTGGTTACTTATTGCTAGTACCTATACATATACGTAATGTGAATGAAGCTAGAAGAATCGCTTTAGTTAGAATCAATCAACAAGCTGAGCAATCAGACGCACAGATTCAGAATCAATATAATCAGATTAAAGAACTAGTTACCAGTCCTAATGCAGCAGAAAGGTTACAACAAGGACTCGCTGAGATTGACCAAATTGCTAATAGTGAGCAAGAGTTATCAGCAGAACAACGCTTACAATTAGAGGAACAAAGACAAAGATTAACTCAATTTCAAAACTTTGCCGATAATCCCGAACTATTAGAGCAGGAATTAAGCAGATTACAAACCCAATTAGACACTGACAAATTAGCCAGAATCACTGAAACTAATTTAGAAGCCTTTAAACAAAGTGCGCGTATCAGTTTAAATAGTTTATTATTAGCGATCGCTTATAGTATTTTGGGTTGGTTTGGTCTGAAAAATCTGCTGGGAGCTAAAAGTAAAACTCGTCCTTCTGTACAATAAGCCTTAAAAAAAACTCCCGCATTACGGGAGTTAGAAACTATTTAAACTGCTAGACTCATAGCTGCTTCTTTCAATAAAGCTGCTTTATCAGTTTGTTCCCAAGGTAGATCTAAATCATTACGTCCAAAATGACCATATGCTGCTACATCTTGATAAAAACGTCCTTGACGTTCACCAGGTAAACCGCGTAAATTAAATACTTGAATAATTCCCGCGGGACGTAGGTCAAAATGAGCTTTAACCAATTCTAGAAGTTTTTCTTGGGCAACTTTACTTGTACCAAAGGTTTCTACCATGATACTGACGGGACGAGCCACACCAATAGCGTAACTAACTTGGACTTCGCATTTTTCAGCTAAACCTGCAGCCACGATATTTTTAGCTACATAACGACAAGCATAACAAGCACTGCGATCTACTTTGGTGGGATCTTTACCAGAAAAAGCGCCACCACCATGACGAGAGTAACCACCGTAGGTATCAACGATGATTTTACGTCCTGTTAATCCCGCGTCACCTTGAGGTCCACCAATCACGAATTTACCAGTAGGATTAACTAAATAACGGGTGTTGTTATTGGGTTTAAGCTCAAGATCATCAAATACAGGTTTAACTACTACTTCCCAGAGATCGCTTTTGATTTTAGCTTGTACTGCATCAGTTGCGGTTATCTCACCGATAGTTTCTGTATGTTGAGTGGAGACCAATATGGTATCTATGCCTACGGGTTTACCATCTTCATAAGCAATGGTTACTTGAGTTTTACCATCAGGTCTTAAATAGGGTAAATCTCCGTTTTTACGAGCATAAGCTAATTGTCGAGAGATACGATGAGCTAGACTAATAGGTAAAGGCATTAGTTCTGGTGTTTCGTTACAAGCGTAACCAAACATTAAACCTTGATCTCCCGCACCGATTTGATCTAATTCATCTTCACTGAGTTTATCTCTTTGCTCTTTAGCTAGAGTTACTCCCTGAGAAATATCGGGGGATTGTTCGTCTATGGCGAGTAAAACAGCACAGCTATTGGAGCAAAAACCGTTTTTAGCGTCTGTATAACCAATTTCAGCAATTTTTTTTCTAGCTAAGTCAACAAAGTTAACATGAGCTTGAGAGGTAATTTCTCCAGTAATTAAGACCAATCCAGTATTAACAACAACTTCTGCTGCAATACGGCTATGTTGATCTTCAGCCAGGAGAGCATCTACAATAGTATCGGAAATTTGGTCGCAAACCTTATCGGGGTGACCTTCTGTTACTGATTCTGAACTAAATAGGTAGTGAGACAATTTGATTTAGCCCTCGTATGGTAATAACATTAATTATCTTTTAAGGTTTAAGTGTAAGATGATTAAGTTAATATGGCAAGTTCTTGAAGATTATTAATAATGATGCTCCCTTGCTTTAGATGCTCTGTAAATTGTTCATCTCTAGTAATAGCAATAGTTCCAGCAGCTTGAGCTTCTTTAGCCATGGCTAAATCTCCTGGAGAATCTCCTACCATAAGGGTAGCTTGGGGAGGAATCCCTAAATTACCGCAAGCAAGTCGAAATAATTCGGGATTGGGTTTGGTTAATGGGGAATCTACCCCCATAGCTAGTTGGATATAGTCAGAAAGCTGATGTTTCTCGATAAAAGCTTCAACCCCTAGGGTAGAATCAGCTGATAAAATACCTAATTTTAAGCCTCTTTGGGATAGGGATTGCAGTAAATCTTTGACTTCTGGAAAGATTGGGGAGATATCAGCGCGGTCAGGAATACGTTTGTCTGCTTCAAGAAAGGCTTGACGAGCGATCGCCATGGAATTAAACCAACTTTTACCCCTTAAAGTGATTAAACTAGCCGAAGCTATTTCATTTTCTAAGCGACTACCTACAGCCATCAAACCCATAGGGTTAAGGGTATGATCTTTGATACCGAAAGCTTGGAGTAACTGTTGTTCTATACCAGGTATAATCTCATTAATCGCTCTTGCTCTGGCTTGAGCTAATTGTAAGAGAAACTGTTGAGAATCAGCTAATGTACCATCTTTATCAAAGATAATCCCTTGAATATTGTTAAATTGTACATTTTTACATACCACCGTAAACACAGTCATTCTCCTTTTTTTGGGCTAAACTAATTTAAAGCCAATATTGCTCTTTAGATGTCAACAATTTTAGAACAAGCTCAACTAGTTTGTAAGCAAAATGACTGGACTAGTGCTAATTACTACCTACAACAATTATGCTTAGACAATGTCTCTGAATCAGAGTTAACTACTATCCTGGATTTGAGTCTAACTATTTTAGCTCAAGGAGATTTTCAACAACGCTGGGATGTGGCTAAAATTATACCTAAGTTAGGCACAATAGCTATTGAACCTTTGCTCACTATCTTAGAAGATGAACAACAAGATTTTGAGGTGAGATGGTTTGCGGGTAAAATTCTAGCTAATTTCCCTGAACCTGAAGTAATTATTGCTGTAGTTAATTTGTTGGTAACCACGGAAGTAGAAGAGTTACAGGAAATAGCCGCGATGACTCTAGCTAGTTTCTCGAAAAGGGCGATCGCTCCTTTGGTAACTCTGTTATCTTATCCTCAATATCGTCTCCTAGCTACTCGCGCTTTAGCACAGATTCGCACTCGGGAAGTAATCGAACCTTTATTAACAGTAGTAAAAGATACGAATGTAAATGTACGTGTTATAGCAATAGAAGCTTTAGGAAGTTTTGGCGCACCCACCCTTACCCCTATTCTTCTTGATGCTTTGACAGATTTAGCAGCAGTAGTGCGTAAGGAAGCTGTAATCGCTTTGGGTTTAAGAGTTTCTGTTAGGGAGGAAGAGGAATTAATCAGAGCCTTACAACCGTTATTACAAGATGTTTCTCTAGAAGTATGTCAACAAACGGCGATCGCTCTGAGTAAGTTTTCTGATCCTCTAGCTGCAACTGTGTTATTTTCTACCCTAGAATCTCCCCTAACTCCTCTACCCTTACAGTTAAC
Organism: Gloeocapsa sp. DLM2.Bin57; assembly: GCA_007693955.1. Classification (NCBI taxonomy): domain Bacteria; kingdom Bacillati; phylum Cyanobacteriota; class Cyanophyceae; order Chroococcidiopsidales; family Chroococcidiopsidaceae; genus Gloeocapsa; species Gloeocapsa sp. DLM2.Bin57. Next base: position 23,380 of record RECR01000029.1, on the reverse strand, counting down.
GATTATTCAATCTCTAGCATGGTTAGAAACCGCACAAAGTTTAAACTATCTCCAACAATCCCTATCTTTACTAGAACAACCAGCCATAAGCGAAATAATCACAGTTTTAGCTAGAATACAAAGTATAACCCTAAAAAATCAAGCAGGAGTAATCTTAACAGAATTTGCTCAATCTAACTCCCCTTTACTCACAGATACCACCATTAAACAAACCCTAGCTTATAGTTTAGGACAATTAAACCTAACTTCCACTCTTCCTATTCTAGAAAACCTAGCTAAGGATAGAAATACAGGAGTCAGACTACACGCCCGTAATGCTATAGATAAAATCCAATCATGAGTCAAGAATTTCGCGAATTACTGAAAAAAGTAGGTAGTGGTCAACACACACATAAAGATTTAACCCGAGAAGAAGCAGCTACAGCCCTAGAGATGATGTTGGAGCAAAAAGCAACCCCTGCTCAAATTGGAGCTTTTCTCATCGCTCATCGCATAAAAAGACCTACTGGGATAGAATTAGCAGGGATGTTGGATACCTATAGTCAATTAGGACCAAAATTAACACCCCTACCCGAATCTTTTCCACCTGTAACGGTTTTTGGTATTCCTTATGATGGTAGGAGTCGCACTACTCCTGTTAATCATCTGACTGCTTTAATTTTAGCTACCGCAAGTATTCCTACTTTAATGCACGGTGGAGACTGTATGCCTACTAAATATGGTATTCCTTTAGTAGATATTTGGGGGGGATTGGGTTTAGATTTTACAGATTTATCTTTGACTCAAGTACAAGAATTATTACAAGCAACTGGTTTTAGCTTTGTTTATACAGTTAAACATTTTCCCGCAACTCAACAATTAGTTAGTTATCGTGAGGAAATCGGTAAACGTCCACCTTTAGCTACTTTAGAGTTAATTTGGTCACCATATCAAGGTAAAACCCGCTTAATTGTAGGCTATGTTCATCCTCCCACAGAAACCATGATTCGAGAAGCTTTAACTTTAACGGGAAAAGATAATTATATTCTGGTTAAGGGTTTAGAGGGAAGTTGTGATTTACGTCTCTCTCAAACGACGATTGTCGGGGTTGATTCTTCTGAGACAGGTTTTAGTTATCTTAAAGTTAATCCTAAAGAATATAATCTTAATACTCGGGAAATTGTCCTAGACTCAAGGGAAGAATTATTATCACAAACTCTAGCAGTTTTAAAGGGAGAAGAAACAGAATTAATGTCAGTTACTATTTGGAATGGAGGTTTTTATCTTTGGCGTTGTGGTGTTGCTCCTGATTTGGCTAGAGGGATTAATCAAGCCAGAGATTTACTCCTTAATCAACAAGTTAGGCAAAAATATGAGCAAATTAAAGACTATCTCAGCCATTTTACAGAGAAATAAATTCTTTTGGTTGGTAGCGATAATTGGTTTAATTCTTGACCAAGTAACTAAATATATAGTAGTGCTGAATTTTCCGAATATTGGAGATACTATTCCACTTGTACCAGATGTTTTTCATTTTACTTATGTGATTAATACTGGTGCAGCTTTTGGTAGGTTTCCAGGTGGGGTAACCTGGTTAAGATGGTTATCTTTAATTGTTAGTTTAGTCTTAATTTTGTTTGGTTTATTAGCACCAAAAATGTTAGTTTTAGAACAGTTAGCCTATGGTTTTGTTTTAGCCGGAGCTTTTGGTAATGGAATTGACCGTTTTTTATTTGGTTATGTGGTAGATTTTCTCGACTTTCGCTTAATTAATTTTCCTGTTTTTAATTTGGCGGATACTTTTATTAATATCGGTATTTTCTTATTATTAATCTTGCTTTTTTCACCTAAAAAGGAGTAAGGGCGCAAAACGCCCTTATACTTACTAACTTGTTTGAGGAGAAGTTCTTCCACTCAGAGATTTTGAAGATTTGCGCGTAGTTTGGGTTTCTTCTGCGGGAATAAATTCAATGTGATTGAGTAAAGTAGTCACAAAAGCGAATAACAAGAAAGGTAAAGACAAGACTACGATTAAAGCTAAAGTAGCTAAAGCGTAGATTTGACGAGTACTACTCCAAAGAGCTAAACTAGCAGCTAAGCTGATGAAGATAACGATTAACCAAACGATGATTTGACCATAAATATCACCAAAACTTAAGGTACAAACCATGCGATATTTTTGTAAATTGACATCCATTATTTTAATCCGTGTCTAAGCTAAATCTGATAACTTAACTTTAGTCTATCTCAGCCAAAATTTAAAGTGCCTATTTGATTTAACATTTCGGTTAAGACGAGACTTAGAAGGAAAGAAGACAGGCAGACAAGGGAGATAATATATGTAAATAAATACTTCCTTGTCCACTTTTTCTCCTGATCACCTTTGTCTTACCCCTGGGGTGGGAATTAAGGTAACTTATGATTTATTTTCTCGACGAGTTAATAACACTGGACAAGTAGCGTTAACACGGATATAGTCAGATAGGGATGTTCCGAGTAAACGGTCTAAATCTGGTAGAGTTTTAGCGATAGATGGACGGCGATCGGGAGCTCCAATCATCAGTAAATCTACGTTATTTTCAGATGCTATTTCACAGAGTGCTTCTCCCGGTTTACCACCAGTAACGATCGCCTTATAGTTTAAGCTCATTCTTTTAACTTTAGCGATCGCTGGTGCTAAAACGGGGTTATTTTCTGTTTCTGCTTTAGAGAGAGGGAGTAATTCTGGTTTGAGATCAGGATTAACTCTCACTAAATATAATTGCACATCGGGATAGTCTTTAAACAGATGTATAGCTAAATCCAGACAATATTCTGATGTAGCAGATTTATCTAAACCTATCATAACTCGTTTGATTTTGCGCACATAGATATCATCTTTCACTAGTAACATAGGACGATTAGTCAATTGAAAGACGTATTGACTCACAGAGTTACCGAGAATCGCTTCTAAACCTTTGATTCCACGTGAACCCATAATCAACAAGTCGGCGTCTATTTCCTCTGCTACTTGACATACCGTATCTTTTGGTTCACCTTGTTTTAATATGGTATCGATTTGACTAGGAGCAATATTGAGGCTTTTTAATTCTTCAGCTAGAAATTTAGTACCTTCGGCTAGTTTTTCCGTGGTAGCATCACTCGTAGTCTGCTGTGGTACTACGTGTAAAAGGGTGAAGTGGGCACGTTGGATCGCTGGTAAATCTAGTAAAACCTTGAGCATATCCTGAGTATGTCCTGTTCCGGAATCTGCGTATAAAATCTTGTTGATCATCGTTGTTAAACCATCTAATTTATAGCTTTCGTTTTTTAGAATACTGCTATTTTTGACGAGAAAATTTAACAACTTATTACGAATAAGCCAATCAGCTATAATTATAATAAATCTTCAAAAATATTCATGTTTCTTAATACTGTGCAGAAGAAGCTTCTGTTTAATAACGAACCAAGTCTAGAATTATGGGGTATCTTGTGCGTCTATTTCGTACAAGGAATACTAGGCTTAGCTAGATTAGCCATAAGTTTCTTTCTTAAAGACGATTTAGGCTTAAATCCAGCACAAGTAGCAGCTTTAACGGGAATAGCGGTGATTCCCTGGGTAATTAAACCTCTATTGGGGTTTGTTTCCGATGCTTTTCCTCTCTTGGGATATCGACGCAGATCCTATCTATTCCTCTCGGGAATCCTCGGTACAATGGGCTGGTTAGCTTTAGCGACAATAGTCCAACAAGCAGCAACAGCAGCAGCAGCGATGTTACTAATTTCCGTGTCAGTGGCGATCGCCGATGTGATTGCTGACTCTTTAATTGTGGAAAGAGCGAGAAAAGAGAGCAACGCTGAGGTAGGATCATTACAATCTCTCAGTTGGGGAACAGCAGCATTAGGAGGTTTAATTACCGCTTATCTGAGTGGTTGGCTACTAGAAAAGTTAACAACACAGATGATTTTCGCCATTACCGCTATTTTTCCCTTATTAGTAAGTGCAATTTCAGGGTTAATCAGGGAACAACCTAGAGAAAAAACTACACAACCCCAACTAGTAATAATCAAAGACTCTTGGACAAAACTAACTCAAGCTTTTGGTCAACGTTCGATTTGGTTACCTACAGCGTTTATCTTTATTTGGCAATCCACACCTAACGCTGAAGCGGCTTTTTTCTTTTTCCTAACCAATGAACTAGAATTTCAACCCGAATTTTTAGGAAGAGTTCGCTTAGTCAGTAGTCTAGCTACCTTATTGGGTATCTGGTTATATCAACGCTACTGTAAAGAAATACCCTTCCGAGTAATTTTAGGTTGGACAACAGCACTTTCTACTATTGTTGGTCTTTCTTCTCTAATACTAGTTACTCACGCTAACCGAGTGATTGGTATCAGTGACCAATGGTTTAGCTTAGGAGATAGTCTCGTACTAACGGTAATGGGTCAAATCGCCTTTATGCCTATATTAGTACTCTCAGCCCGTCTTTGTCCTGTGGGAGTAGAAGCGACCTTATTTGCTCTATTAATGTCTATCCTTAACTTAGCTGGCTTTTTATCCAATGAGTTAGGGGCTTTACTTACTCACTTTTTAGGAGTAACCGAGACTAATTTTGAGCTGTTGTGGTTATTACTGTTAATTACCAATCTCTCTAATCTGATACCGTTACCTTTTCTGGGGTGGTTACCTTCAAAGCAAGAAGAAATCGTCTCCTCAACCTCTTTCCCACCTGTAGAGGTATGGGAACACGGACATAACAAAGCATCTGGAGAACAATCTTTTCTACCTGATGTTTTTCCAGAATTCATCAATTCAACTAAACAATCCTAAAACTATGCAGACTATCCAGGAAAAATCCTATAATCGCGAAGATTGGTTAAAAGGGTATCAATCTCAACCCCAGGAATACGACTATTCTATCACCAGTATCCAAGGAACAATCCCTAGTGAGTTACAGGGGACATTGTTTCGTAATGGTCCTGGTTTACTCGATATCAATGGTATTCCCATTCGTCATCCTTTTGATGGTGATGGGATGATTTCCGCGATTAGTTTTAATAACGGTAAAGCTCATTTTCGCAGTGCTTTTGTTAAAACTGAAGGTTATCTAGCTGAACAAAAAGCGGGTAAAATTCTCTATCGGGGTGTCTTTGGAACACAAAAACCGGGGGGATGGTTGAGCAATATCTTCAATTTGAAGCTAAAAAATATCGCTAATACCAATATTATCTATTGGGGTGGTAAATTACTCGCTCTTTGGGAAGCTGCTGAACCCCATCGTCTCGATCCTCAAAATTTAGCTACTTTGGGATTAGACGATCTAGATGGTATTTTACAACCAGGCGACGCTTTCGCGGCTCATCCCCGTATCGATCCTAGTTGCGAGTTAGACGGTGGTAAACCCTGTTTAGTTAATTTCGCCATTAAACCTGGTTTATCTACTAAGATTATCGTTTATGAATTGAATCCTGAAGGTAAATTGTTGCGTCGTTATGAACATATTACCCCTGGTTTTGCTTTTATTCATGACTTCGCTATTACCCCGAATTACTGTATTTTCTTCCAAAATGCGGTTAGCTATAATCCTCTTCCTTTTCTGTTGGGTTTAAAAGGTGCGGGAGAATGTGTTAATTTTCAATCAGGACAACCTACTAAGATTATCTTGATTCCTCGTCAACCTCCCCATTTAGATGTTAAGGTTTTAGAGGTGAACGCAGGTTTTGTCTTTCACCATGCTAACGCTTTTGAAGAGGGAGATACTGTGTGTCTCGATTCTATCTGTTATCAGTCTCTACCTCAAATAGATCCTAGTAGTAGTTATCAGGGTGTGGATTTTGATAGTTTAGATCCTGGTCAATTATGGCGTTTTCGTCTAAATTTAACTAGTAAAGAGGTGAGTAGTGAAATCCTCGAAAGTCGCTGTTGTGAGTTTCCTACCCTTAAAAGCGATCGCGTGGGGAGAGATTATCGTTATGTCTATATGGGTGCAGCTCATAATGAGACGGGTAACGCTCCTCTACAAGCGATCGTCAAAATTGACCTATCAACTGGCGATCGTCTGATCTCTTCTTTTGCACCTAAAGGTTTTGTCAGTGAACCGATTTTCATTGCTAAACCCAACGCAACTCAAGAAGATGATGGCTGGTTGATGACTGTAGTTTATAATGCCCAAAGACACGCTTCTGATTTAGTAATTTTAGATGCTACTAATCTAGCTACTGTGGCTTGTTTAGAATTAAAGCATCATATACCTTACGGACTACATGGAAGTTGGACTCCTGTTATTTTCTAATCATGTTGTGATTCTCAGGGTGCGCTAAGCACCCTTAATAGTTTATGTTTAATTTGGAAAAGATTCGCGATCGCCTGCTGGTGAAAACTAGTCATGAAGTTCATAATACCTATAGGGAAAGAAGAAACTGGTTTAGATTAATTTTAAAATTAAAAGCTTCGGTTATTCCCGCTATTTTACCTAGAGTTATTTTATGTTTTAGTTTCGCTTTATTAATTTCCTGGTTATATTCTTTAGGTATTGAAAAGGTTTCTTTAGATACTCTCAATGGTCTTGTTCCTACTATTGTCTTGGGTTTACTATTAGTTTTTCGGACTAATACCGCTTATGATCGCTTTTGGGAAGGTCGTAAATTATGGGAACGTCTAGTTAGCACGAGTAGAAATTTAGCGAGGTTTATTTGGGTAACTATCCCTGACAATAAACCTAACCACAGAAAGGAAAAAGTTAAAGCTTTAAAATTAATAGCTGCTTTTTCAGTAGCGACTAAGTTACATTTACGTTCAGAAGATGTTAATCAAGAGTTAGTAGAATTAGTACCTCCAGAATATTTAACAGAGTTAAAAGCTGTCAATCATCGTCCTTTGAAGATAGCTTTCTGGTTAGCTGACTATTTCCAAAAAGAATACGATGAGGGACGTTTAATTATTCTCCAAATGGTTTCTTTAACTAAATTATTAGATATTATGGTAGATTGTTTAGGTGGTTGTGAAAGAATCCTCAAAACACCTCTCCCTTTAACCTATAGTATTCACCTCAGACAATTGGCGTTATTATATTGCTTGAGTTTACCTTTTCAAGTGGTTAATGAATTATTATGGCTAACCCCATTTTTTGTGAGTTTTGTGAGTTTTGCCGTGTTTGGAATCGAAGAAATTGGGATTGAGATAGAGAATCCTTTTGGTCATGATCATAATGATTTAGCTTTGGATCAAATTTGTTCTACGATGAAAATTAATATTAGAGATTTAATGAATTTAGATCCTCAAAATGTTTAACTTAAATAAACTGCGCGATCGCTTATTAATTAAAACTACTCAAAATTGGCACGATAGTTACTCAGACAGAACAAGTTGGTTTAGATTAATCTTAAAGTTACAATTTTCAGTTATTCCCGCTATTTTCCCGAGAGTTTTATTTTGCAGTTTTTTTGGTTTATTTATTTCTGGTTTATATAACTTAGGAATAACAGCAGTTTCTCTGCACATACTTAATAGTCTTGTGCCAACTATTGTTCTAGGTTTATTGTTAGTTTTTCGGACAAATACCGCTTATGAACGCTTTTGGGAAGGTCGTAAATTATGGGGAATGATGGTTAATACGACTCGCAATTTAGCTAGGGGTATTTTGATTTATATTGCCGAGAATAAACCTAGTCACAGAGAAGAAAAAATCAAGGCTTTACGCTTAATAGTTGCTTTTGCCGTAGCTACTAAATTACACTTACGTTCAGAAAAAATCAACTCAGAATTAGCTAACTTAATGCCTCTAGAATGGTTTAATAAACTGCAACAGATGAATCATCCTCCCCTAGAAATAGCCTTCTGGTTAACTGATTATTTACAAAGACAACAAGAGGAAAATCGCCTCAATACTTATCAGTTGGTTAGTCTAACTAAATTAGTAGATGTATTAGTAGATTGTCTCGGCGGTTGTGAAAGAATCCTGAAAACGCCTGTACCTAAAGCTTATACAATTCATTTAAGACAGTTAGTATTACTATATTGTTTAACCATTCCTTTTCAAGTAGTTAGTGAATTATTATGGTTAACAGCACCTTTTGTGGGGTTAATTAGTTTTGCTGTGTTTGGAATCGAAGAAATTGGGGTGGAAATCGAAGATCCTTTTGGCTATGATCCCAATGATTTACCACTGGATCAGATTTGTCGAACTATGCAGGTTAATATAGAGGATTTAATTACTTTATCACGATATGATTCAAGAATGATAGATTAGCATCTCTTGTGAGTTAGTAACTATTGCTAGTAAAATATTAAAGGAAAGCGATACGTCACAGTATGTTGTTAATAGAATATTGAAGACAAGGCTATAAAAAAATATATGTTTAATTCTACGCACAATCTTCCCTGTAAAACCAAAATAGTAGCAACCTTAGGACCTGCGAGTAAAGATCCAGGGATACTACGCCAAATGATTCAAGCAGGAGCAACAACCCTAAGATTGAATTTCTCTCACGGAAGTCATGAAGTACACGAACAAAGTATTCGCTTAATTCGCCAAACAGCTTATGAATTAGCCCAACCAGTAGCAATTTTACAAGATTTACAAGGACCAAAAATCCGTCTAGGAGTATTTAAACAGGGAGATATTGTCCTTAAACCAGGCGATCGCTTTATTTTAACTAGTCATCCAGTAGAATGTAACTCAGAAATTAGCTCTATAAGTTATGAATACCTAGCCGAAGAAGTACCAACAGGAGCAAGAATCCTACTTGATGATGGTAAAGTAGAAATGCTCGTGGAATCCGTAAAAATCGACGCCAAAGAATTACATTGTCGGGTTATAGTCGGTGGAGTACTATCTAGTAATAAAGGGGTCAACTTTCCAGGAGTCTATCTATCTGTAAAAGCTTTAACCGAAAAAGATAAAAAAGATCTGATGTTCGGTTTAGATCAAGGTGTAGATTGGGTAGCCTTAAGCTTTGTTCGCAATCCCCAAGACATTCTAGAAATTAAAGAAATTATCGCCAACGCCAGTAAGTCAGTCCCCGTAATCGCTAAAATCGAAAAACACGAAGCGATCGAACAAATGCAGGAAATTCTCTCTCTCTGCGATGGAGTCATGGTCGCCCGTGGAGATTTAGGAGTAGAATTACCACCAGAAGACGTACCCATCTTACAAAAACGTCTGATTGCTACTGCTAATCAATTAGGAATACCCGTCATTACCGCTACCCAAATGCTCGATAGTATGGCTAATAACCCTCGACCAACCCGAGCTGAAGTTTCCGACGTAGCTAATGCTATACTAGACGGGACAGACGCAGTCATGCTCTCCAATGAAACCGCAGTTGGTAAATATCCCGTGGAAGCTGTATCTACTATGGCTACCATCGCTGAACGGATCGAACGTGAAGAGTTTAGTAGTAAACAATACCCCGTTAATAAATCATCTATTCCTAACGCTATTTCAGGAGCAGTTAGTCAAATCGCTCAACAATTAGACGTAGCAGCAATTATGACCCTAACTAAAACCGGTGCTACCGCTCGCAACGTCTCTAAATTCCGTCCCCAAAAACCAATTTTAGCCATTACCCCCCACGTTAGCGTCGCTAGACAGCTACAACTAGTTTGGGGTGTTAAACCTCTATTAGTACTGGATTTAGCCAACAACACCGAAACTTTTGCAGCAGCACTCAATGTCGCTCAAGAAAAAGAACTACTTTCTAACGGTGATTTAGTAGTTATGACAGCAGGAACTCTTCAAGGTGTCTCGGGATCTACGGATTTAATTAAAGTAGAAGTAGTTAAATCTGTCCTCGGTAAAGGCGTAGGTATTGGTAAAGGTATGGTTACTGCTAGAGCTAGAGTTGCTCATCACCCTAAAGAAATTACCCATTTTACCCCTGGAGATATTCTAGTTGTTTCTACCACTAGTGCTGAATACGTAGATATGATTCGTCATGCTTCAGGCGTGGTAACAGAAGTAGGTCGTTTTAATAGTCACGGTGCTCAGATTTGCCTACGCTTAGGCATTCCTGTCATCGTTGGGTTTGAAAACGCCACTCAAGTTGTCCGCGATGGTGCAATCATTACTCTTGATATTAATCGTGGTTTGGTTTATTCAGGGTTGAAGGGTAAAAATTAACGGATCTCTCATTGATTATGGAGTGAAACCTAGACTTAGGGTGGATTTCCCTCCTGAGTCCTGTCTATAAATATGTAAAGTTATAGTTATACTTGATAAGAGAAATAAATCTATAAGATAAAATAGGGATAATATGTTTAAATAAGCCGTAAAAGTGTTTAAGTCTGAACAAATCCTAGAAAATCGCTACAAAATAGCTAAACAGCTAGGGCGCAACTCGGGGGGGCGTCAAACTTGGTTCGCCGAAGATCTCACCAAAATGGATTTTGTCACCGTAAAACTCTTGGCTTTTAACCCTCAAATGCGTTGGGAAGACTTTAAATTATTTGAACGAGAAGCTAAAATCCTACAACAACTTAATCACCCTCGCATCCCTCACTATCGGGATTACTTTGAAATAGACGAGCAAGGAGTTACCTGGTTTGCCATTGTACAAGACTATATACCTGGTTTCTCTCTACAAGAATTATTAGCACAACAAGTACGCTTAACTGAAACAGATATACGCTCTCTAGCCATCGCAATTTTAGAAATCCTTGAATATCTCCATAATTTATTCCCCCAAGTCTTGCATAGAGATATTAAACCTAGTAACTTAATTCAAGGACCATATGGTCAAATTTATCTAATTGACTTTGGAGCGGTTCAAGCTCAATCTAATCAGGATAATTCTACTTTTACCGTGGTAGGTAGTAGTGGTTATACCCCCTTAGAGCAGTTTTGGGGAAAAGCTGTACCTGCTTCTGATATCTATGCTCTCGGTGCTACCCTGATTCATTTACTCACGGGAATTGCACCAGCTAATTTACCTAAAAAAAACTCTCGCATTATCTTCGCCGATCAAGTCAATATTTCTGCTAGTTTACTCCATTGGCTCAATAAATGTACCGCTCCAGAAGTAGAACAAAGGTTTCAAAACGCCTCAGCAGCTCTTCTTGCTCTTACTAAACCTCTAGTTAAGCATAATTTTACTCATAATCAAAGACCTGCTTATACTCGCATTCAGTTAATTGAATCTTCCGATAAGTTGTCTATTTTTCTACCCGCAGGAGGTTATCGTAGGTTAGCTAAAATTATTGACCCCGATTTTTGGTCAGTAGAAAAAAGAATTTTTGCTCGGATTATTGGGGAGTTAAATGAAGTTTCTCCCATTAGTATGCTGATTATTTTAATGAGTCTTGCTATAATTGCTTACACCATTGGATTACAGTTAGTATTCTTTTCAATTATTACAGCTAAATTATTACTTATCTATGGGGAACGCATGGATCTTTATCTAGACTTGGAAAAGGTAGAATTAATTAGACAAAGTTTGGGTTTGGTTTATGGGGGTAAAAGGCTAGATTTAAGAGAGATAACCGATGTTAAATTAAAAAAAAGAACAGGTATCTATGAGATAATACTGGAAACAGAAACCGATAAATTCTTGATAGGTCAAGCTCTTAGGGAAGATGAATGTCTCTGGTTGATTAACTCTATAAATGATTGGTTAGAATTGGTAAAAACGAAAAAATAATGTTAGAATACACTTTACCTATCTATTTAAATATATTAGCCTTTATTATTATTTTAATTCTGATTAAGTTGATGATGACCATGAAAAAACGTGGGAAAAAAACAGAAGTAAGAGTTACAGAAAAAAAATTAAACTTGACAGCGATTACTAAACAAGCTGTAAATGAAACTGATATCGATGATTTTATTGAGAAGATTATTCCCGAACTAGTCACAAGCTTAAAAGTAGATTATATACAGATTTTGGAGTTATTACCTAACCAATGCGTGCTATTTTTAAAAGCAGGTTATGGTTGGAAATCGGGATTAGTAGGAGCAGCCACAGTTAGTGCTTCTGTTAATAATTTATTTGGTTATACTTTAGCGCAACCAGAACCAGTAATTTTTAGAGATTTACCTATCGAAACTCGCTTTAGGGGTGGCCCTCTCTTAGATAATCACTATATAATTAGTGGTATAACCGTAACCATTAGCAAAGATGCACATAAATACGGTTTATTGGGGGTATATAGTCAAGAGAATCGCAATTTTAACCAAGAAGAAATAGATTATTTATTGTCTATCAGTCATTTATTAACTTTTGTTTTCAATAATCAGCAACAACAAGAAAACTTAGCCTTATTCAAAAGAGCAGTTGATGCTAGCTCCAATGGTATTACCATTACCGATGCTCTAGAATTAGAAAATCCCATTATCTATGTCAATAAAAGTTTTACAGAAATTACAGGTTACCCATCAGAAGAAGTGATAGGTAAAAATTGTCGCTTTTTACAACAGGGAGATAATCAACAACCAGAATTAACAGCCATACGTAAAGCTATTATTGAAGAAAAAGAATGTCATCAAATTCTGCGCAATTATCGTAAAGATGGTACATTGTTTTGGAATGAATTAAGTATAATTCCGATTCGCGATCGCCATGGTTGTTTGACTCACTTTTTAGGTATCCAAAACGATATTACTAGTAAGAAAATGGCTACAGAAAAACTCCAAGCTAGTGAGTCTCGTTTTCGGGCTATTTTTGAACAAGCAGCGGTAGGAATTGCCCAAATATCCTTAGATGGAACTTTCCTCAGAGTTAACGAAAAAGCTAGTCAAATTTGGGGTTATACCCCCACAGAATTACTAAATATCAATTTTAAACATATTACCCATCCCGATGACTTAGAAATTAGCGAGCATCTCTATCAACAACTTCTTAATAATCAATTACCCACTTTTACTCAAGAAAAACGTTATCTACATCAGGATGGTTCGATAGTTTGGGGTCAAGTTACAGTATCCTTGGTTAAAGAAGCACAAGAGCAAGATTCCTATTTTATTGCTGTAATTATCGATATCACTCAACGCAAACAGCTAGAAACTGAATTAGAAAACTTTAATCGTAGTCTTAAATACCTTCATAAAGCTAGTACTCAACCTCATTACGATTTTAAAATCTTATTATTCAATTATCTAGAAACAGGTTGTCATATCCTCAGACTCAGTACAGGAATCATTACTGAAGTTAATCAAGGTTATTATAAAATTAATACTGTCTATTCTAATAATTTACAGCTTAATACCAGTATAATTGTTCCTGTAGAAGATACTTTCTGCAATCAAGTTAAGGAAAAAGAACAAACCATCTCTTATAATCAGATTGGGAATAATCCCGAGTTAAATCAACATCAAGCTTACCAAAAATGGAAACTAGAAAATTATATCGGTACACCTATTTGGGTTAATGGTAAAATTTATGGAATCTTGAGTTTTTGGAGTAATAAAATGAGAGCAGACAATTTTAGCCCTAATGAATGTCAAATCGTAGAATTAATGGCTGAAAGTATCGGTAAACTCTTACATAGTCAAGAAGTAGAAAAAGTAAAATTAGCTAATGAGAAAAGATTTAATAGCATTTTAGGTTCACTAAAAGATGGGGTATGGTCAATTGATATTAAAAATCATCAAGTACTTTATATTAATAGCACATTAGGGGATATTTACGGTTATTCAGTCAATCAGTTTATTGAGAATCGCAACCTATGGTTAGATTTAATTTACCCAGAAGATGCCGAGAAAGTCAAAAAAGTTTCAGGAGAATTTTTACGCAAAAGGACAAGTAAAGATTTAGAATATAGGATTATTAGATCTGATGGAGAAATTATATGGATACGCGATCGCGCTCAATTTATTTATGATAGTTTAGGTAATCCGCTCAGAATTGATGGCATTGTTACAGACATAACCGACCGTAAACAAATAGAAGAACAACTCAGACAAGAAAGAGACTTACTCAATGGGATTACTCAAACTAGTGTAGCAGCAATTATGGTATTAGGCTTGCAAGGTAAAATTATCTTTGCTAATGTAAGAGCAGAAGAAATCTTAGCGATTGCTAAAGAAGACTTGTTAGCATCTTATTATAATCCTGATACCTGGAAAATCAAAGATTTTGACGGCAATCCTCTATCTGAAGAGGAGTTACCCTTTAGTATGGTGATGCGTACCCAAAAACCAGTATTTGAAGTCTTACATACCATAGAATGGCCCGATTATACGGTCAGATTTTTATCAGTTAATGGTGCACCTTTACAAAACGAAACAGGAGAAATCAGGGGAGTAGTTATCTGTATCAATGATATTACAGAACAACAAACCCTGGAAAAAAGATTAATCTATAACGCTTATTATGACTCCTTAACCAAACTACCTAATCGAGTTTTATTTACAGAATTATTACACGATTCTCTAGAACAGTCTAAATTAAATCCTGATTATCTTTTTGCGGTATTATTTTTAGATTTAGATCGTTTTAAAGACGTCAATGATGGTTATGGACATCAAATAGGCGATCGCCTGTTAATCAGTTTTGCTCAGAGAGTCAAAAATTGTTTACGCCAAAATGATATTCTTGTCAGACTCAGTGGGGATGAATTCGCTATCTTATTAGATCATCTCAACCACCAAGAAGACGCCATCGCTATAGCTAAACGCATTCAGCATAGATTGCAAAAACCCTTTAATATTAATGGACAGGAAATCTTTACAGGTGTTAGTATTGGCATAACCTTTAGCTCCATTGGTTATGAAAGCGCCACGGATTTATTACGAGACGCAGATTTAAGTATGTATAAAGTGAAAGAAAATGGGAGAGGAGGTTATCAAGTATTCATCCCTACTATGCACGACGAATTATTAAACCGCGTACGTTTAGAAACCGAATTGCGCAAAGCGATCGAAAAAAACGAATTATGTCTTTATTATCAACCAATTTTATCTTTGGCAACAGAAACACTAGTAGGATTTGAAGCTTTGGTGCGTTGGTATCATCCCCAATATGGTTTAACATCACCCGCAGATTTTATACCTGTTGCAGAAGAAACGGGTTTAATAGTCAATATTGGTGAATGGATTTTACGAGAAGCTTGTTTACAACTGCAAATCTGGCAAAAAAAATACCCAGCAGCTGAATCTCTGACTATGAGTGTCAATGTCTCGGGAAGACAGCTAAAGGAAGCTAATTTAGTAGCTAATATCGAAACTATTCTTCAAGATACCCAAATTGAACATCATCTGCTTAAATTAGAAATCACCGAAACTGTGCTGATGGAGAATGAAAGTAGTAGTATTACTATGTTAGAAAATCTGAAAAACAAAGGAATATCTCTCTGTTTAGATGATTTTGGTACAGGTTATTCTTCCTTATCTTATTTACACGACTTCCCCATTAATATTTTAAAAGTAGATCAATCTTTTGTGAGGCGGATTGATGAACAATCAGATAAAATAGCGATTATAAAAGGAATTATTGCTCTAGCTCATAGTTTGAATATCAAAGTAATCGCCGAGGGAATCGAAACTAGAAAACAATATTCTTTTTTAAAATCTTGTGGTTGTGAATATGGACAAGGGTATTTATTCTCTCGTCCTTTAGAAGCGGCGATCGTCGAATCAAGAATTCAGCAGGAGGGTTGGGTATGGATTTAAATATCTTGAAATCCTGGCAAAAAAAGCCTTATTTTCCTGCTGGTATTGCCATCATTATCAGCATATTAAGTCTGGTAGTTTGGCACAATTTAAAACAATTAAGATTAAAAGAAAGCCAACAAGAGCTAGAGATTATTAGCAGTAGTATTCAAAGAGAATTAGAATTAGGAACAGGAGAAATTGTCGCTAGCTTAACCAATTTAGTTGCCACGGAAACTAAATCAGAAGAAATAAGTAGCATTGTTCAAGAATTTCCCGGGATTCAAGGAATAGCAGTTATTGCTCAAAATCAAGAAATGAATTACTTATTAGAATGTGATTGTCAAGATATTGTCAACCCGATTATGCAAGCCAAATTACCTCAGAGTAATCAAAGCAAAATTACCCCAACCTTTACCTTATTAGTTGAAGAAAGATATTTTTTAATCTATGTACCTAAAAATAGTCGAGAATTTCTCGTAGCTCTAGTTAATCTAGAAAAATTTATTCACTCATTAGAGCATCATTTACCCCATTATTATATATACTTATCAAAGCAAGGTCATAAAATTTATGAAAGTAAAATAATTGCCACACAAAACGAGCAAATAGCTCCAGTCAAACAAACTATTCAACTACCAGAAAACCAATGGGAATTAAGAGTAGGCTTGGTAAACACCCCTAATCGTACTAAACAGAATATCCTAACTCAAAGCGTTTTAATAGGAGGAATATTAAGCGGAGGTTTATTAGGAGGAACTATCCATTTATTGCAAAAAATAGAACAACAGAAAGAAGCGCGTAACCAAGCTGAGGAAGAAATAGAGCGTCTGTTTATACAAATAGAAGATTTATGTTGTCTAGCAGATTTTAACGGTTATTTTCGACGTTTAAACCCCGCTTGGTCAAAAACTCTCGGTTATAGCGAATCAAAGTTACTAACTACTCCCTATCTAGACTTTATCCACCCCGATGATCATCAACTAACTACAGAAAAGATGACTAAACTAGTCACAGGGGAAGAAACAGCAGTAATGTTAGAAAATCGCTATCGTCACGCAGATGGAACCTATCGTCATTTAGCTTGGCAAGCAACAGCAAGTCTAGAAACAGGCTTAATCTACGCTGTAGCTAGAGATATGACTCAACAGAAACAAATATTATTAGCTTTAGAAGAGAATCAACAACTAGTCAAGAAAATTGTTAACAATCTACCAGTTATTATTTATGCTTTAGATGAAAAAGGAAATTTTACCCTTTCTGATGGACAAGGATTAGAGCATTTATATTTAAAACCAGCTATAGGAGAATCAGTGTTTACTATCTATAGGGATTATCCCGAGATAGTTAATCCTATTTCTCAAGTGCTAGAAGGTAACGATCGCATTTGGCAAGTTATAGTTAACGGAAGGGTTTATCTGAATAAAGCTAATCCGCTACGGGATGAAGAGGGTAAAGTAATCGGTTTAAGTGCTATTGCTTATGATTTAACCGAACAACAACAACTACAGATTCAATTAGATGCTAAAGAAGAATTCCTCAGTAAGATTATTAACACCATTTCTGACGCTATTTTAGTAGTCAATGAAGGGGGAGAGATTTTATTTTTTAATCCTCAAGCTGTGTATCTACTTGGTCGTAGTGAAAAAGAGTTAGAGCAGTATCATCTAGGTTTACCTATAGTTAATGGTAAAAGCACAGATATTTATTTATTACGCCCTAATGGAGATATCACCATCGCCGAAATGCAGGTAGAAACTATCTACTGGCAAAATCAGGATGCTTATTTAGTTTCTCTTAGAAATATTACCGAACGTAAACAAGCAGAAGAAAAGTTACAAAAAAACGAAGAACGTCTCCAGAGTATTTTAGGCTCTCTTGAAGATGTAGTGTGGTCTGCTGACCCTATAAATTTTCACTTAGTTTATATTAATCAAGCTGCTGCTAAAATCTTTGGTTATTCTCCTCAACAATTGTTTGACAATAAACAGTTATGGTTGGAAATGATTCACCCAGAAGATAGGGAATTTGTGCGCAATCAACTAGAATTAGTGAAAAACAGAGGTAAAATTGAGTTCGTTTATCGAATCCTAGACTCTGAACAAATTTGTCGCTGGATGTATTCTCGTTCTTGGGCTGTTTATAATAATCAAAAAGAAATCATACGTATTGATGGAATAGAAACAGATATTACCGCCAAGAAACAAGCAGAAACCGACCTACAACATCGCATTTTTTACGACAATCTGACTAGTTTACCTAATCGGGATTTTTTCTTATCTCATCTAGAATATATCTGTCAAACTCTAGGACAAAAAAACGAGCAATACTGTTTTGCAGTTTTGATTTTAGATCTAGACGAGTTTAAGGTAGTTAACGATGGTTTAGGACATACTTTAGGCGATCAATTACTCCAAGAAATAGCCATAAGGTTAAAAATGGTGATAGAGCCAACAGATTTTATCGCTAGATTAGGAGGAGATGAGTTTGGGATACTCTTAGAGAATGCTTCAAATTTAGAAGAGGCGATCGCCACCGTCACCAAAATTCAAGATTGTTTAGAAAAACCCTTTAAGATTGGGGATAATTCCGAAGTTTTTGTCAAAACCAGTATCGGGATAACTTTTAGTGATTTAGATTCAGTCTCTCCAGAGATGTTGATGCGTAACGCTGATACCGCTTTAAATCGTGCTAAAGCCATGGGTAAGAATAATCATGCTATCTTTAACCAAGAAATGCACGCTATAGCTTTAAATCGCTTAGAGAGAGAGTTAGATTTACGCTACGCTTTAGAAAATAATAACTTTGTTTTGCACTATCAACCCATAATTTCTCTAGTTAGTGGTAAAGTCTTAGGTTTTGAATCTCTTGTGCGTTTACAACATCCCACTCAGGGTTTGCTATTTCCAGGAGATTTTATCACTATTGCTGAAGAAACTGGTTTAATCGTTCCCATTGGCTTATGGATATTTCGTGCAGGTTGTGAACAGCTACAAAAATGGCACAAACAATTTCCCCAATACAGTAAGTTAAAATTAAACATCAATCTGTCAGCAAGACAATTTCACCATCCTAATCTAATTACAGCGATTGATAAAATATTAACCGAAACCAAAATAAAACCAGAGTTTATTAAGTTAGAGATTACCGAAAGTTTGTTTATGGAGCAAGTAGAGCACGCTATTAACTTACTACAAAAACTTCGTGAGAGAAATCTGCGAATATGTATTGATGATTTTGGTACAGGTTATTCATCTCTGAGTTATTTACACAAATTCCCCGTTAATACCTTAAAAATCGATCGCAGTTTTGTCAATGGTTTAGATAACAGCGTTGAGAGTGTACAAATCATTAAAATTATTATTAATTTAGCCCATAGTTTAGGGTTAGATACCGTCGCAGAAGGAATAGAAACCAAGTCACAATTAGAGTTTCTCAAATCTATTGGGTGTGATCAAGGTCAAGGTTATTTAATCGCTAAACCCTTATCAGTAGAAGCTGTAGAAGCTTATTTACAAGAAAAGTCAACAAGTTAACGAGTAACCCCTTGAATAACTGGTTGAATATTATTTCCTCCAAAAGGATCAGGATTACCAGTCCAATTAAAATCACTTATCCTTAAACTGAGAGAACCAATTTGTAAAACAGGATTATAACGTAAATAGATATTATAAGTTCTGCGACTATATTCTAAGATATAATCAGTACTAATCTCATCATCTTGATTTAAACTAAAAGAACTTTGTACCCCGATACGTATCGGTCCATAGATTTGTTGAGTGATACCAAAAGAAATAGTACTCGTATCCACAAAGCGATCAAAGAGGAAAGGGGAAGTATCTCCCCTGATTCCTTGACTAAAGCGGAGATTAAATCCAGTATAATCTAAAAAAGGACGAGAAAAATGACCCACTTGTCCTTGGATACCCACACTCAATCTTAAAGATGGTTGAGAATCCCCATTACCATAAATACTAGTTACTCCAGTTACACCTGTGTTGAGCTTTAAAAAAGGTCGCACAGGTACGGGAGTATAACGTAAACCTGCTTCTGCTGTAGCTTCGAGTGCTTCTCCTTGCCACAGATAAAAATCTCTACTCAAAGAAGCAGCAGTTTGAAAACGCACCAAAGTAGTTAAATTATCATCATCTGGATCATTACCGATTAACTCTAAGCGATCGCTTTCTGCTTGAATATTTTGTAAACCTACCTGATAGCTAAAATTAATCCCACTATTTCCTAGGGGTATATTGGGAGAAACCAAAACCGCACCTATGCTACTTTGTACCGTTTGGAATCCTAAAGAACCATTAAAGAGACGTTCACGATAATTATACTCAAAATTTAACAAGTAAGGACGCTCAATATCCCCTAATTCCCGAATTAAGGCTAATTTCGCTCTCAGCTTATTATTAAGATCCGACAATTCTAAACTAGGTAAATCAGTTGTAGCGATAACATCAGTACGCGGTGCAACATCAGCTTCTAACACCGTGTTGAAACCAAAAACAGCCGGGTTAAATAATCCCCCTTGTTCGTCTAACTCGGTACTATTAGTAACGGTAAAAGAATCAGGAAAAATAGCTTTTTGCAGTAAATATTGAGGAGAGACAGCAAACCTAACTCTCTCGGTATTAACTAACTCAATCCTTCTTTCAACATATAAACCCCCTCTTTCTTCTCCATCAAACTTGAATTGTACAACAGAAGGACGACGAGGACGACTATCAAAAACCTGACGATTATTCAAAATTGGCAGATTGGTTCTTTGATCTAACACTACACGGGATCTACTAGTAGTTAACTCCCCTATCTCTTCGTTAATCTGTCTGAAAGTAGCACTATCTGCTCTTACTTCTAATTCTGGTGGAGAAAAAGGATCATTAGTAAAACGGATATCTTCTGCTCTCCAACCCGAAGGGTAAAAATCGAGTTTAGCTGCTTCAAAGCGCAATCGGTTAACATTTCCACCGCTTTGTAATGATCTTCCTTCCCCGATCAGGTTAAAGTCTCTAACGCTTCCTAACACAAATTGATAACCATCTCTACCCACTACCCTTCTAAGAGGTTGATTAGCTTCGAGGCGATCGCTCAATGGTTGTGTCGGGATAGTATCTTCACTAGCTAGATTAGGGCTAAAATCTCTCCCTACCGTTGGTTGAAATATCTCCCCCCTAGGGTTTTTAATCACTCCTCTATCTTCAAAGAAGTTATATTCAAAACGTTCTCCCCGTATTATTTGGTCTCCCCGAATAAATACTACTTCCCCTTGAGCTACCGCTAGACGATTAATCAGATTAATTTGTACAGTATTAGCAGTTAAAGTTCCCCTAGGAAACCTAATCTCTACATTACCCCTAGCAGTAATAATTTGTTCTTCTTGGTTAAATTCTTGTTGATCTGCGATTACCTCAATTACCTCAATAACTTCTGTTTCACTAGGGATTGATTTACCTTCCTTAATTAGAGGAACTGTTTTAGGTTGTTTATCTAAGTTAATTACTTGAGTATCATCTCTAACAGGTGCAGCGACTACAGGTTGATCTACAGAGATTTGAGCTAATAACAGCAGTGAGAGCATTATTATGATAGATGGATTTTGGATAATATTGGGGCGATAAAAACTCACCCCTGACAGACTTTGGATCTTATTCTATATCTCTGTTTCCTGGATTACGCGCAGGATCACTAGATAAAAAGCCAAACACAAACAGACCGACAAAAAAGGCTACAGTTATATACACAACGATTTTTAGGGTTAGCATCGAGTTATTTCCCATCATTTAGAGTCCAAGATTGGATCTTATCATATTTTCGTCAAGCCTTGATAATATAGGAATTTCAGCTTAAATCTTAAAAAATCTTTATTTTTTAGGCTATGATATGTTAAACTCTCGTTGATAAGTTAGAGACTATTGCCGCATGATTAACTATTTTCAGAAAATCTTCTATATTTTGGGCAACGAAAATAAGAGAATTTTTCTTTTGTTGGTTGTCTTTATTGTTAGTTCTATAGCTGATTTTATTGGTGTAGCTATTATCGGTCCTTATACTAGAATGGTAACCGAACCTGAAACAATTTCTAGTCTTCAGTTTCTGAACAACATTTTTTCTTTTCTTAACTTACAAAATTATAATCAAAAACTTATTTTTCTAACGGTAGTAGTCATAGCAGTATTAGTTACCCAAGTTATTATTCTTTTATCTTCTCAATACGTTTCTCTTAAAATATCGGGATATTTACAAAAAAAAGTTGTTTTAAGGTTATTTGGAGATTATGTAAACGTTCCCTATAAATTTATATTGTCAGAAAGTTCTGCTTCCTTAACTAATTTTATTCAAGAAAGTGAGTCTTCTATCAGAGGTAATTTAATTGCTATTTTGCAAATTATCAACAATACTTTTATGCTATTTGCCATTTTATTTATACTAGTTCAAACCAGTCCAACTCTTTTAGTGATTATTATCGGAGTTTTATCTATTGTCTTTGTAGTAATTAACCGGCTTAATAATAAAGTTAAACAAGCAGGAAAAGTAAGAGTAGAAGAAAGAAAGAAAAACATTTCTACTATTAATCATACCTTTGGAGGGTTTAAAGAAACTAGGGTAATAGGTTGCGAAAGTTATTTTCAGAGCCAAGTAAGACAACAGTATGATAAATGTATTAATGCTGATGTGCTTGTAGGCATTATACAACAAGTACCAGGAGTTATTATTAAAAGTAGTTTAGTTATCGCCTTAGTTATATTTATAGGTATATCAGTAACTGTACTAGAACAAGACGTTAGAGAATTGACTCCGATTCTGGGTGTTTTTGGGGTAGCTGGTGTACGAGTTTCACCTGCATTTAATCTAATCCTAAACAGTTTGACGATGATTAAAAGTCAAGGTTACACTTTAGATGTACTTTATTTAAAACTGAAAGAAATTGAGAAATTAACCAAGGAACAAAAACAAGGAATAGAAAACTCAGAAACTCATAAGCATTTATCTAGTTCTTTTGATGAACTATCTCTAGTTAAGGTTGACTATACCTATCCTGGCAGTGAACAACCATCTCTACAAGATATATCTTTTCAGCTTAAAAAAGGTGAATCTATCGGGATTATTGGTAAATCAGGTGCGGGTAAAACTACTCTAATTGATGTAATTTTGGGGTTATTGCAACCTGATAGTGGCGATTTAAAAGTTAATGGAGTATCTATTTATGAAGATTTACGAGGTTGGCAAGATATATTAGGTTATATACCCCAAACCATCTTTTTAACTGAAGATACGATTGAGAAAAATATCGCTTTTGGTGTTCCTGAAAAATTAATCGATAGGGAAAGAATAGCGCGAGTTTTGAAAATGACTGAACTTGAAGAATTAGTCACTAGTCTCCCTAATGGTGTTAAAACACAGGTTGGAGAAAGAGGGGTAAGGTTATCGGGTGGACAACGTCAGAGAGTTGGGATTGCCAGAGCATTGTATCACCAACGACAAGTATTAGTACTCGATGAAGCTACCTCTGCATTAGATAGTCAAACCGAAAGTTTAATCACCGAAGCGATTAAGTCTTTAGCGGGAAATCAAACTCTGATTATTATTGCGCACCGTTTAAGCACTATACGTCATTGCGATCGCATTTGTTTACTAGAAAAAGGACGTCTAGTTAAAATTGGTAGTTATGACGAGGTTGTCTCAGAATACGAGAGTAGATATCAAGCTGGTGTTAGTTTAACGTGACATACTCCTACAGCGAATCAAAGATTATGGTGTAGGCTTCTTGTCTTTCACCTTCAGAGATGATTGACCGTTTTTGAGTGAGGCGATGCCCATCCCCACTTTTTTAATTA
>RECR01000028.1 GCA_007693955.1 Gloeocapsa sp. DLM2.Bin57 | reverse complement strand
TAATTAAAAAAGTGGGGATGGGCATCGCCTCACTCAAAAACGGTCAATCATCTCTGAAGGTGAAAGATAAGAAGCCTACAGCGTAATCTTTGATTCGGTATAGGAGTATGTCACTTCTCCATCACTCTATGAGCCTATTTGATTTTGGGATAATTGGCGATCGCTTGCAGTAAAGACAGATGTTTATCAACAGGAGTAAGAGTATTAGCCAGAATCATACCACTAGCCGCTACAGCAGGGATACCGATACCAGGGAAAGTAGAATCACCGCAACAGAATAAACCAGGTAAAGGGGTATCATTACCAGGAAAAGAGCCTTGATCTGCTTTTAAAGCAGGTCCATAAGATCCGCGGTAACGACGTAAGAAACGTTCATGAGTTAGAGGAGTTCCTACCAAAGTTACCTCACAACGACTGCGAATATCAGGTATAATCTTTTCTAGAGCCTGCCACATCACCTCTGTGCGCTCTTGTTTAAGTTGTTGATAAGCTGTACTAGAACGATCTAAATTAGCCCATAAATCATAGGGTTCGGTTGCTGGTGTATAGACGTGGATGACCTGTTTACCCACAGGAGCTAAATTAGGATCTAATACCGAAGGAATAGAAATAGCTACCAGATTTTGGGGAGCAGTTAACTGCCAATCTTTGAGTACGATATAATGACAACCTAGATTTTGAGTGAGCTCAGTTGCATCGATACCGAGATGGAGATGTAAAAAGCTATCACAAGGTGGAGTATTAGCCCGTTGACGTCGATAATCACTAGGTAGGGTAGCAGGATCTAACAAATCTAGAGTATTCCAAATCGAAGCGTTAGAAATCACTGCTTTTGTAGCTCTAATTTCTTGACCATTGCGCAATTTTATCCCCACTGCACGTTGTTTTTCTCCGATAATTTCACTAACGTGAGCATTTAAGCGTAATTTTCCCCCGTATTTTTCTAATCCTCTCACCAAAGCAGCGACGATCGCCCCACTTCCTCCTACAGGATAATCTAAAGCCACTTGAGGACGATACCAATCAGCGAACATAAAAGCCACTTCAGCAGCGCTAGTATGTTCTAAAGGCAATCCAGAGAGCAGAAAACAGAGTAAATTGAGCCAATTATAGATAAAAGGATCAGTAATAATATCTTTAATAACTCGGTCAAAAGCTCCAGTTAATAGAGGTACTTGACCGAGATAGGGTAACAGGGAGGGAGCGAATTTACCGAGGGTGAATATTGCGCCTAAATCAGTGCGTACTGCAGCCGTAGGAACTTTCATTACTGCTTCAGAAAGAGGAGCGATCGCCCCTAATAACTGACGCCATTGTTGAACAGCTGATTCACCCCTTAACTTTAATAAAATCTCTTCAAACTGATTTGAGCCTACTTCAGCGTCAAAATATCCCTCTGGTAGGAAACAGCCCCAACTATGATAATTAACCCAATCTAGTTCCTCTCCGATAGCGTCTAATACCTGTCTGAGAGGGTTAGCAGAAGGAGAATAGGACAAGCCAGAATAGAGAGAAGGTCCTGAGTCAAAGGTATAGCCTTGACGTTCAAAACCGTGGGCTGCACCTCCAGGAAGAGAATGACTTTCACAGACTATTACATCAAAGCCATAATAAGCTAAAAGAGCTCCACAGCAAAGACCACCTACACCACTACCAATGATTACTATTTCGGTTTTATCCATAGTTAGCCATCTTCGTTTTTATCCTTAACGCTTCTGACGATACGAGATAAATCGCTTTTTTCATCCACACTAATTTTAGTAGGTGAACCACTGATAATCCGTTCATAGTTACGGAAAGATTCTTTAATATCAGGTCCATCCTGACTAATAGTGTACTCTCTAATCCCTTTATCGTGCCAAGAACCACGCATTTTAAAGACGTTGATCGCGCGGGACATTTCCCCACGAATTTCCACGTATTGGAGCATAATGATGGTATCTGTAATCGTCGAGATATGGGATTCAGTGATAGAATGAGCACCCATAAATTGATCGGTGGTATTGGTAAAGAATCCTGTTATTTCCTCTTGTTTAGCGTAACCCGTTACCCCAATCACAAACTGTCTAAAAGCGTTATTAGTTACACCTCTAGCCATGGCAGAGAGAGAGTCAATAGCGATACGAGAGGGTTTAAACTCAGTTATTTCCGATTTAATCATTTGTAGGTGATCTTCTAATCCTGCTGATTCGGGGTAACAACAGATGAGCTTGAGCAGTCCTTTTTTCTCCATTTCTTCAAAATCTATTCCCCAGGAGTAAGCGTTACGGGATAGTTGTGCTCGTGATTCTTCGTAAGCGAATAAGATCGCTCTTTCACCTTGACGACAACCTTCTTGGAGAAATTTACTCACTAGTAGGGTTTTACCTGTACCGGTTCCACCTGTAGCCAAGATAATCGAGTCTTTAAAGAAACCACCCCCACACATTTTATCCAAGGTTTTAATACCCGAAGAGATGCGCACGTTAGACGATCGCTGGGTAAGTCGCATCGCACCGAGAGGAAAGATATTGACACCATCTTTAGTGATGGTAAAGGGATATTCTCCCTTCATGTGGGTTGTTCCCCTCAGTTTTAGTATTTCTATTGTACGCCTGCGTCTTTCTCCTTCTAAAACGTTACGCACAATCACCACGTTATCTGAGACGAATTCTTCTACTCCGTAGCGCGCTACTAGTCCGTATTCTTCTATCCTTTCGGTGGTCATAATTGAGGTCACCCCAAGGTGTTTGAGTCGAGCCACCAGACGGAAGATTTCTCTTCTGACTACTGAAGCTGGGTCGTATTGTTGAAATACTGCGGTTACTGAATCTACAGATACTAATTTAGCCTTATATTTACGTATAGCGTACTGTATTCTCTCAATTAAGGCGGACAAGTCGAAGTTACCTACTACTTCTTGACCTTCGGGATCTGGTGAAGCATCAAGTATAAATAGTTTACCATCGTGAATCAGTTGTTCTAAATCCCAACCAAAACTATAAGCATTTTGAATGATATCCGCGGGAGATTCTTCAAAAGTAACGAATAAACCAGGATAATCAAAGTATTTTATCCCATTATATAGAAATTCAACAGCAATCAGAGTTTTTCCCGTTCCGGAAGTTCCACTCACTAGAGTTGTCCTACCGATGGGAATTCCACCGTGACTTATTTCGTCGAAACCCTCTATCATTGTGCGTAGTTTGCGCACTCCTTTAGTTGCTAGTTCTTCTTTTTCTTGTCCTTCGGGATTTGGTTGATTCATTCGAGATTATTAAAAAATGGGTTGTTAAAAGTTATTTAATCTATTAGACATTATTTCTGAGTTTTTTTACAGTTCAAAATCTCTCTCGGTGATTTCTTCATAGAGTAAGTCTAATCCGATTAAAACTCTTTCACGATCTGAGAGATCGCCGATAATTTTTCTGACTGGAGGTGGTAGTATTTTAGCTAATGTAGGCGTTGCTAGTATTTTGTCTTCTTCAGCGAGTTGGGGATTTTTGAGAACATCAATCACCTTGAGAGCATAAACACCTTGAAATTCTTGCTCTAGTATGTTTTTGAGCATTTTTAAGGCTCTTACTGAGTTAGGTGTGTTCCCAGCTACGTAAAGCTTTAATACATAAGTTTTTTTGAGTGCGTTCATCTCATTAAAAAGTATTTTCTAGCTAGGAAAAGTCTCCTATTAAACAGACATCTAGTCTAGCATATATTTGTTTCATAATTCAAAAGGTAAGTCTTCTCTGGGGATGGAACGTCGATACATTTCACACAAATGGGCGATAATGTCTATTAAGGCTAATCGATAATCTAGGAGAATTTCTTCGTTTCTTCCTTCTAATTTAAGTTGTTGAGCAAATTCGTCCATTAGTTTCATGTGAATTTCTAAAACTTTAGAAACTGAAATATCAGCAAAAAAAGCCCTGTTAACGAATAAGTCAATTAAATTATTGGTTTCTTGATCATCACTAAAGTAGCTGAGAATGATGAGACGATATTCTTCAGCTAACATCTCGATTAATTCTTCTTTCTCTTCTAAGGAAAGATTGCGATAAAACAACCTGGGATTACGATTATAATACACACCTAGATACCCTAAACGTTCCTTGAGTTTTTCTGCTAGGCGTCTTTGTTGTAATAACAAAAAA
The DNA here is from genome assembly GCA_007693955.1 of Gloeocapsa sp. DLM2.Bin57. NCBI lineage: Bacteria > Bacillati > Cyanobacteriota > Cyanophyceae > Chroococcidiopsidales > Chroococcidiopsidaceae > Gloeocapsa > Gloeocapsa sp. DLM2.Bin57. Next base: position 5,363 of record RECR01000028.1, on the reverse strand, counting down.
CTGTGATTGTACTCTTTTATGGGGACTGAATACTTTTGTGTTGGTGATTCACTGATTTGTGAACTAGGAGCTAAATTGAGAAATTGGGCGATCGCATTATCAATTAGGGGGATTATATATGGTATTTTAGCAACACCTAGAGCTATTTCGGCGCTATGATAAAGATGTGTAGGGTATTTTTGCTGTTCTGAAGGGTTAAATTTTTCGTCTGAATCTATGATCAACACAGGTAAAAGTGTCCCATCTTCGTATAATTGATTAAACATCGGTAGTAGCTCATTATCTTTGACTACTACGAGACAGTCTATTTTTTCTTTATTGGCTTTGACGAAATCGAATAATTTAACTGGAGTCTCTTGGAAAGTCAATGAATAGCGCTGATCACTCAGTACTTCCCGTAAAGACTGAGCGAATTGCACAGATGGCGCATAGATACAGACAGATAGTCGAGGAGACAAGGGTTTAATGCTTTACTTGTAATAGATTTTTAGTAATCTTAACATTTATTGCTCAATATTTAGAATTGTAACAATTTTCTTCATGATTACTTGGCTAGTTGAAATATGTGTATAGATAGCTTATATTGAAGATTATATAGGTTTACCTGTATAATTAGTTAGAGAATTTAATTTAAACATTTCTTAGCCTAAATTTTGGCTCGGTGGTTACTCAAACCCCTTGAATGGAGACGACGCAGATCTTAATATAGTAGCCGCATTAGTCACCAGACTAGGGGAGTACCGACCGTGAACCGTCTGGGATCAGCCTCCCATCAGCGCCTGGGCGAGACCGATGTAGAGGGGTATTCCCAAGGCAATAGCAACTGGTGTGCCTACAGCTGTGGACGAGCCTATGTATGCCGAGGGATTAGCTGACGGGATACCTGCTCGTAAAGTTGGTGGTCCTGAGATATCTGAACTGGAGCAGGCGATGACTGCTAGGATTACGACGCCACCCATGCTAAATCCCGTGATGATATGGGCAATCATGCCGAGACCGAAGGCTATGAACCCATGGAGCAGAGGCGCGACGAAACCATATATAGCGTACCACTGGGCTACTTTACGCAGCTCGTTAATCCTTGCTGTGGCTTCCATACCCATTACTAGCATCAGTATGGAAAGCAGACCGCGGAACAGGGGTTGGTAGAAGCTCTCATAGACACTTTCGGGTCTAGTTAGCAAGCCTATAGCGATGCCGAGTAACAGTGCCGATAGGGCAGAACCCTGGAGGCTTTCTTTGACGATGGGCCAGATCCTGACCCGCTTGGCTGCGCTACGGTACTCTTCTCTAGGATACCCGCTTGCGGTAATGCGCTGCTCTCTGGGATATCCGCCTACGGTAACGGGTTGCTCACTAAGATAGTCCTCTGTGGTAGCGCGCTTCTTGCTAGTATAAATGCTGGCTAAGACGATCGCCGTCACCAGGGCCGGAATATCCATGAAGGGATAGAGTGCCGAGGCCCATGGCTCGTATTGTATGCCTTCAGCTTCCAGTAGCGTCAGGGCTGCTGCGAGGGTAGAGCCACTCACAGCACCGAACAAACCTGCGGTAGCAATAGCATCAACGGTTTTGACTTTCGGTAGCTTGGCTAAGGTTAAGCGCCCGATAAAGACGATAAGAATACCGATTACCATTGCGAAGGCCGCAGGTAAGAGCATCTCCGCCAGATTAGCTGAACGGATGGCAATACCGCCGCTGAGACCGACTTTAAGCAGCAACATGAAGACGATAAATTTATAAATCGCATCTGGAATTACCAGTTGGCTATTGAGGGCAGCAAGGATGCCGCCACCAATCAGAAAAGCGAGTGTTGGGGACTGTAACTGTGTTGTAAACTGCTTCAAAAAATCCGCTAAGAAATCCATTAATACCTCCTGACACCTCATCTAATGAGGAGCGACTATTGTGATAAGTGATCTTTAAAAAAAATTAAGGGTTAAGTTGTTCATCCCTACAGTAGCGAGAACCTGTGGACAGGGTGTTCAGAGATAGCTACTCTCTTCAGAGAGCTGAAAAGTGATAGCCATCCTCCACCAATATTCATATAGTTTAATCTATGAAGATTAAAATCTTTATGTGTTTAAGTCTATACTAAAATCCACAGATTTTTACGCTCTCTAACCTGAATTTGAAACAGAATATTAAATTGAAATGATAAGTTTTTCTTTTGTTTGGCGATCTACCCTTGCAGATATGGTCACCTTGAGGCCGAGTTACGATGTCTCAAGGCGACTACATAGCCGGATCGGTACTATCAATCTACTTGCAATTCGGGTGACTCCGTTGGTGGGGTCGGATCTAAGGGAGGACTATAGCGAGCGACGTTAATCCAAATTACTGAAAACAGTAAGCCAACACCACAACCGATCAAGAAACTCCAACCGTGAGAGGGTTCTAAAACACAGAGCAAGCGGTGATTACTGCCATACACCTGCACGACCCACCCCTCATCCGTATCCAACTTTGGCTGTGACTGCTTCGATTCAAACTTACTCATTGTTTTCCCTCCATACTGGTTTTGTGTATCACTTACAGGATGCTTGCCTGTATCGAACGGAATAACTGCGGACAATCCACCTATATGATTGATGTGTGTAGCAGCTTTAGAATAGTGGTTCTATCTTTAAGCTGCCTTTACTATATTTATAGATATAAATCTATACTTTCAGCAAACACCATATTCTAGAGTTTATGCAATGCCTGGCTAAAAATTGCTTTAAACTTACTGAATCCTTTCATAACCGAAGCTTATCTAAGTTAGTTTCCTAATGTAGGGGTGCCCCTGAAAACCGCCCTAGGGCGAAGTTATTATCTATAAGCTTTAAGCTAAAAAGTCATAGCACCAAAAGGATAAGAATTTTTTATAAAATACTTCCACTAATCTAAATCAATCTTTCTCAACAGATGGTAGTGGATTGAGTACTCTTTAGCATAAACTTAAGGATATGATTTAAGCCAAAACCATAGATTCTTGTCTTGAATTATTACAACAAAAAGCGTTAAGAGGTAACCGATATGACTCAGAAAGCCTACAAGCTAGTTATCGTCACGGAAAAGTTATTACTCAAACAGATCGCCAAGATCATCGATGAAGCCGGGGCTACCGGTTATACGGTGATGCCCGCTGGCGGTAAAGGCAGTCGCAACGTGCGATCGTCGGGACAACCCGCCGTTTCCGAAATCTACTCGAATATAAAGATCGAAGTCCTCACCCCCACTCGGGATATAGCCCTGAAGATTTCAGATGAGGTTGCAGTGCATTTTTTCGATGATTATTCGGGCATCGCCTATCTCTGTGACGCGGAAGTACTGCACGCGCACATATTCTAACTCAAAACCTCGGAACTATCGTACTGAAGAATTATTATTGTCTCTAAATTCGAGCATTCGCTCATTTGGAATAACTCCTGACTAATAAGGGTGCTTTTCATGAGCGCCCCTACTGACGCGAGTGCTATACATACATTTTCCCAATAATGCCGAAATAGCCCAAATTTCTTAAGGTCAAATCATAGAATAAATTAATTGAATTCCTGAATTAAAAAGCAATATAGAACCAACAAATTATAACCCTGACATTATGAAATTTCCTGGTTGTTGGTTAGAATTATCCGATGAAGATATTAATAGATCTATTTAGAAAATGATTTAATTTTAATTACTCATAATCAAGAATATTTGAGCACAATCGAAGAATTAGAAATACTCCTCCCGACAATGTCAAAACTACGCCAACTCAAGACATGAGAATTATTGACTAGCTACCTGACACATTCAGGGGAAGTTAAATAGACTTACTATTGGCTCTCAAACTAAGCTATAATTGAGGGAGTAAAATTCTTAAATTCAAACTAATATGAAACGTTTGCTAACTATTCTTTTATTAACTATCAGTCTTTGGTTGACTAGTCAAAATGCTTTCGCGTTAACCCCAATCAAACTCTTTGATCTATCTTATCAAGAATGCTCTGTTGAAATAGGGGAAGGGAGTGTTAGTAGTGGTGGTGCGAGTTTACCCGCGAGATGCTTTATCGTCTCAGGAAAAGCGGAGAATAAGTCAGGTAAACCCGTTGTTGATGCTGATGTCTTTGGACGTATTTACGACGCTAACGGTAACCCTGTAATGGAAAATCGGGGGAGAATTGGTTCAATTACAGAAATTCCACCAGGGGTTAGCGATTTTGAAATCAGAATATCAGTTCCTACTGAACTACCAACACCTTTAAAGTTGGAACAATTTAAAGCTTCTGGCTTTGCAGCTAGAGTACGTCCATTCTACTATGACGATTAAACACCTGTCAATACAGACCCAACTAATTGTAAAACAATTATCGCCAAAATGGGAGAGAGATCGATTCCTCCTAAGGGTGGAATAAAGGACCGAAAAATGTTTAAATAGGGGTCAGTAATCGGACTTAAAAAGGAGATAGCTTGATAAGCGAAATCAGCGGTTTGAAACCAGCTAAGAATCAAACGAATAAAAATCAAGAGCAGATAAATATTGATGAAGTTAGCTAGACTATTGGTTAGTAATTCAGTAGCACTCATGTAAAATAAAATTTCCTCAATGAATATTTATCAATATCTTAACTTATGGGTAACCATAACACCAAGTGAGAGAATATGGCAAAATAGAAAATGAATTAGGGAAGGAGTTATTAACATATGTTGCCATACATTCTGGCGATCGCTATAGCAGTGAGTAGTCTAACATTATATTTTGCCGCTTTCTTTAAACCAGAAGTGCATCGTCAAGATGATTTCTTATGGAGTGGAGTAGGTTTATTCTATGCTTTAGTACTATGGATCTGCGCACCTAGAATCACTGGGGGGATTTTATTAGGACAAACAGCAGGAGTATTATTATTACTCTGGTATGGTTGGGAGACACTGAAATTAAGAAAAGCGATCGCCAATCCAGAATTAGCAACAGAAATTGAAAATTTTTCTTTAATCCAATGGTTGCAAACTCGTTTTAATAACCTTCTTCCTAAGAGTAAATCTCCTGTAGTGTCAGAAGGTTCTGATCCAACTGCTAATCTTGAGGATTTAGCAGAAACATCGACAAAAACGACTCTTCAATCAGAAACACCTAAAACTAAAGATAAATCTCGTGGTTTTACCCAAATATTTTCGGGAATCACAGGTATTTTTAGTAAATCTAAAACTACTGAATCGATTCAACCAGAGGAAGAAGAGGATATTTTCTCAGATACTGTAACTGTAGCCGAATCTCCCCAATCAGTTAAGCAAACAGAAACTCCAGAAACATCTTCTGATACTATTACTGCTAGTCAGGAGTCAGAAACTCCAGAAACATCTTCTGATACTATTACTGCTAGTCAGGAGTCAGAAACTCC